>JBCCIS010000045.1 GCA_039028155.1 Pseudomonadota bacterium | reverse complement strand
ATCAATGTCAGCGCCAAGAAGGCGCGGCTGGAACACCGTGTCGGCGGCGCCGACCTTAACCCCTATACCGCCTTCGCCGTTCTGTTCGGCACCGGCATGCGTGGCGTCGAGAAGAAGCTGCGCCTGCCCGCGCCGGTCGACGGCAACGCTTATCACGTTGCCAGTCTCGATCACGTGCCGCGCAGTCTTGAGGAAGCGGCCGACCTGGCCGACGCCACGCCGGCCATTCGCGAGATCCTGCCGGCCGCTTTCGTCGACAACCTGATCGACCTCGCGCGCTACGAGTGCTCGATCTTCCGCGAGACCGTCACCGATCTTGAGCTCAGGCGCTACTATGAAATGAGCTAACGGGCCTGCGGTGCATAGATCGCAAGCGGCTCGGCGAAGCCGCGCAGCGCGTGGGCGCCCAGGTCATCCAGCGGCAGGTCAATGAGATCGGCAACGCGCTGCGTAATCAGGATGGGCCTGTCCAGAGACTTGCACAGACCTTCGACGCGGCTGACCGCGTTCACTGCGCGGCCGATGACCGTGAAATCAAGGCGTTCCGGCGCGCCGACATTGCCGAAAAAGACCTCGCCGCGATGGAGCGCAATGCCGGTTTTCAGCGGCCGCCATCCGTCGACGTCGGACAACTGGCTTTCGTCCTCGTTCAATTGCTCGAGGACGCTGAGCGCGTCTTGCGCGGCGGAGACGGCAGCACTCGCGGCATCGCCTTCGCTGACGAAACGCGAGAACGGAAAGACGGCCAAAAGCCCGTCGCCGATGAACTTCAGGACTTCGCCGCCCTCAGCCATCACCGAGCCCGCCAACCGGTCGAAATAGGCATCGAGGACGGCGATCATGTCGCGCTCCGTCAACCGCGCGGCCAAATCCGTGAACCCACGCATATCCGAAGCCCAGATAATGGCGTCGATCGGTTGACCGGAGCCGTGTTTGATTGAGCCGTGCAGAACCTGACGGCCCGCGGCTGAACCGAGATAGGTCGTCACGATGTTCTCGGAGATACGCAACGCGATGTGCTTTTGGACGTGAAGCGCGAGCAGGCGGAGGTAGTGGTTGATCGCCGTGAACTCAGCGTCGGTGAACCCACCGGGCTGTTTCGTCGCGATGGTCACCGCGTTGTGCACGTTGCTGCCGGCCGGCATCGGCAAGGCGGCGTATTCGACAATGCCCTGTTCGGCGAGTTCCTTCAGCAGCGGCGATTGGTTGGCGCCGTCGCCGATGTCGGTGCGCGCGCGAAACGGCTCGCCACGGTCGATGACCTGAAAGATGGGGTTGAGGCGATAGGCATCGCTCGCGAGGACACTCTCATCAACCTCGAGCTCGTCGCAGAACCCGTCCGCGCTGTTCCAGTTCCACGAATAACCGACGAGTTGAGGATGCAGCGTGCCGATGCTGAGGCCGACCCGCTGGACCGGCAGGCCCGCCGCGACCATGCGCCAGGCAAACGCCTGGAACAGCGCGAGCAGGTCGTCTTCGTCGGCTGCCTCGTTTAGAAGCCATGTCTCGAGGTCCGGCTTGCCGAGCCGCGCAACGTCGTCGGGCCTTGCTTCGCCCCGTCGCCGAAGCATGACGCCAGATGTATAGCGGCGCGGCGCGGGGTCGAGTTGTCGGCGCGTCACGTCTGCTCCTCCTCAGCGCAGGGCAAAACCCTCGTAACCCTTGGCGACGACTTCCTCACAATGCCGGACATAAGTCGAATAGCCGATATGCGGCATGAAGACACGCGGCTTGCCCGGAACGTTCGCGCCCAGATACCACGAGTTGCAGGTGGGATAGAGCGTATGGTCGGCCAGATCGTTGACGTGGTCGACCCAGTTATTCTCCGCCTCATGCGTCGGCTCGATGCGCTCGTGCCCGTGTTCAACCAGGTAGCCAAGACAGCCGGCAATCCACTCCGCATGCTGCTCGATCGACGGCAGCATGTTGGTCAGAACCGACGGGCTTCCAGGCCCCGTGATCATGAAGAGGTTCGGAAACCCCGCCGACATCAGCCCCAGATAGGTGCGCGGACCGGCGGCCCATTTGTCCTGCAGGGTTTCACCGCCGCGGCCCTGGATAGCCACCTTCAGAAGCGCGCCGGTCATGGCGTCGAAGCCGGTCGCGAGCACGATCACATCCACGGCATAGGCGCGGCCATCGACGTTCAGACCTTCCGGCGTGATGGCCTCGATCGGCGTTTCCGACACGTCGACCAAGGTCACGTTGTCGCGGTTGTACGTCGCGTAATAGTTGGTATCGATGCACAGACGCTTGCAGCCGACAACGTTGGTCGGTGACAAAAGCTCCGCGACCGCCGGGTCGTCGACGATCTCGCGGATCTTGCCGCATAGAAAGGCGCGCGCGGTATCGTTGGCGTCGCGGCGCACGAGCAGGTCGTTGAAGGCGGCCATGAACGGCAGGCCGCCGTGCTGCCAGCGCGCCTCGTACTCGGTCTGGCGCTCGTCATCGCTGACCGCCAGGGCGGAGACATCGTTGGGTCGGGTATCGACGCCGTTCCTGGTCTGACTCGCACGCGCGCGAAGCTCGCCATAGTTCGCCTTCACCTCGCGTTGGTAGTCAGGATCCAGCAGATGATTTTGTGCGGGGACCGCATAGTTCGGGGTTCGCTGAAACACGAACAGCTCGGCCGCTTGCTCGGCAATGATCGGTATCGACTGGATGGCCGATGATCCCGTGCCGATGACACCGACGCGAAGCCCGGTGAAGTCGACATCGTCATGAGGCCACGTGCCCGTGTGGTAAACCGGTCCCTTGAAGTCTTCGAGACCGTTTATCGACGGGCTGTTGGTGGACGACAGGCAACCGGTCGCCATGACCAGATAACGGGACGTCAGCGCGCCACCGTCCTCGGTCGCGATCGCCCAAGTACCCGTTGCGTCATCAAACGAAGCGGCCGTGACCCGGGTCTTGAACTGAATGTCGCCGCGCAGATCGAATCGGTCGGCGACATGATTGGCATAACGCAGGATCTCCGGCTGCGGCGCGTAGCGTTCGGTCCACTCCCATTCCTGCTCCAGGTCCGGGCAGAATTGGTAGGAGTATTCCATGCTCTCGACGTCGCAGCGCGCGCCGGGATAGCGGTTCCAGTACCAGGTGCCGCCAACGCCGTCGCCGGCCTCCAGCACACGCGCCGTCAGGCCCAGCTTGCGCGCCAGGTGGAGCATGTAGAGGCCGCCGAACCCGGCACCGACAATCACGATGTCGAATGTGCCTTGAGCGCCGTCTCGATCACACGCCATCGCCAATCCCAATCAACCACCACCAACCGACCATGGTCGAGTTAGACCATGGTCGACCGGGTACCGGCAACCGTCTACTTGCGTACCGGCCCCGCGCGCTGGTTGTCCTCATGCATGATGAAGACGGAGACGAGGATAAGGATGATCGAGATACCGACGATGATCGTGCCGATGGCGTTGATCTCCGGCGTGATGCCGCGCCGGATGACCGACCAGATATACATCGGCAGGGTGTTGTCGCGGCCCGTCAGGAAGAACGTGACCGGTATCTCATCAAACGACAGGGTGAACGAGATGAGCGACGACCCGATCAGCGCCGACTTGATGTTGGGGAGGGTCACGTACCAGAACGTCTGTAACGGCCGCGCGCCGAGATCAGCGGACGCTTCCTCGATCCGGCGGTCGAACCGCTGCAGCCGCGCGAAGACGTTGGTGACGACAATCGCGGTCAGCGCCGTGCCGTGTCCGATGATGACCGTCAACAGGCTGAGCTCTATGCCCGCGGATCGGAACATGGTCAGCATCGATACGCCGGTGATCAAACCCGGCAACGTGATCGGCAGGATGACCAGACGGCGGAACACCGTCTTGCCCGGGAAGTTGTAACGATCCAGCGCCAGCGCCGTCGGCACGCCGATGGCAATGCAGATACAGACCGCGCACAAGCCGACGACGACGCTGTTCCAGACAGCCGCCATCAGGTCGGGATTGCTGAGCGCCTTCTCGTACCACGCGAACGTGAACTCGGTCAGCGGTAACTTGGTCACGGGATTGGAGTTAAAGCTGAACACCATCAAGGTGGCGATGGGGACGTAGAGGAACGCCAACACACAGGCCGCGGCAACGGCCAGCGTGGAATTCGAGATGTCGAAAGGACGACGACGACGCGTTGCACCGGTCGTGCCTTCTGCGGTTAAGACAGCCATCTTGCTCCCCCTAACCCATGTTCAGCCGGCCGACACGCTCAAGCTTGTCGGAGGCGGTGATGATGCCGAGCACGATAAACAGCAGCACGACGGAGAGAGCCGAACCGAGCGGCCAGTTCATCGAGATGCCGAACTGGGTCGCAACGACATTGGCGATCATGTTGGAGTACGGGCCGCCAACCAGAATCGGCGAGATAAAGTCACCGACCGACAGCCCGAACGTGAAGGTGAAACCGGCCAGGATGCCCGGCATGGTCAGCGGCAGCGTGATCTTGATGAACGTCCGCCAGCGCCCGGCGCCCAGATCCTTGGACGCCTCCATCAGACTGGGCGGTATCTTCTCCAGCGACGCATAGATCGGCATCACCATGAACGGCGTGAAGATATAGGCCATGGTGATGACCATCGCGAACTCGTTATAGAGAAAAATGGTGCTGGGCTCGTTGATGATGCCGAGCCACATCAGGAACGAGTTCAAGATCCCTTCCGACCCCAGGATCGTTTTCCAGGTGTAAGCGCGCAGCAGATAGCTCACCCATAGCGGCACGATGGTCGCGATATAGAGGAACATGCGCAGCCGGCTGGACTGGACCTTGAAGGCCAAGAAATAGGCCAACGGATAACTCAGGCAGAACGCGGCAACCGAGACAAGAAGGGCCACTTTGACACTGCGACCGAGGACCCCGTAGTACTGGGAATCTCCTATTAATGTCAGATAGTTACCTAGTTGAAAGTCCGGCACGTGAAACGGGAACTGCTGGGTATAGAAACTGATCGCCAGCATCATCAGATAGGGCACCAGCAAGACCAGCCCCCACCACAGCGCCGGCCCGGAGAACAACGCCCAGAAGCCGACGACGCGTCTTAGGCGGTTGTTCATGCCGCGGCCTCCTCGGCCTCGACCGCCGCCACTTCGGCACTGTCGAACAGGCCGACGACGTCCGGCCTGATGGCGCAGGTCACCGTGTCTCCCGCCGCCGGCAGACCGGCCTGCGACAGGCCGGTATCGAGTTGATGATGCACCATCAACAAGCGGTCGGCGCCGATGTCCAGATCGATGCGCACTGCGCTGCCGCTGAAGAACATCTCGCGCACGACGCCTTGGAAGGAGACCATCCCTTCAGGTGCAGAGCCGGTGACCAATCGGATCTTCTCGGGACGCAGGAACAGTGTCTTCGTCACGTCGTCGCCGATACCGGGCGAAGCACCCGGCACCGTCACCGTAATCGCGCCGGCGCGCGCGACCACGCCGTCACCATCGCGGGTGACGGCCGCCTTCAGCATGTTCGACGTGCCCAGGAACTCCGCCACATAGGCGCTCGCGGGGTGATCGTAGAGTTCGGTCGGCGAACCGACCTGCTCGATCCTGCCCGCATGCATCACCATGATGCGGTCGGACATAATCATCGCCTCGTTCTGGTCGTGGGTCACCATGATGAAGGTGATGCCGATGCGATCGTGGATGTGCCGCAGCTCGATCTGCATCGCTTCTTTCAACTTTGCGTCCAACGCCGACATTGGTTCGTCGAGCAGCAGGATACGAGGCTCGCGGATCAGCGCGCGCGCCATGGCGACGCGTTGGCGCTGGCCGATCGACAGCTGGGAAGGCAGACGGCCGGCCATCTGCGGCAGCTCGATCAGGTCGAGCATGCGCGCAACCTTTTCTCGAATCTCGTTTCTGGGCGCGCCAGCGATCTTCAGCCCGTAACCGATATTGTCGGCGACGGACATGTGCGGGAAAAGCGCGAAGTCCTGGAACATCATGTTGACCGGTCTGCGGAACGGCGGATCGTCCGTGACGTCCTGGCCGTCGAGCAGGATCGATCCGGCATCGGGATAGTCGAAGCCGCCAATCATGCGCAGGGTCGTGGTCTTGCCGCAGCCCGATGGGCCAAGCATGGTTAGAAACTCGCCTTCCGGGATGTCCAGCGAGATGTCGTCGACCGCGACCACGCCGCCACGAAAGGTCTTGGTCACGTTGATCAGTTCAAGAATATTCGCCATCGCTTCCGCATGTTCGGTGCGCTCTCCCAAGAATGCCCGGCGCAGCGAATCCAAATTGATCTTGGTTGGGACGGGGTCCGGCCGATCACCGGACCCCGCCGACTTAACTCAAACGGTTACTGAGCCGCCTTGACCGCGTTCCACGTCGCGATATAGGCGCCGACATCACCTGGCTCCTGCCACAGGGCCAGCGAGTTGATGTAATCGAAATCGTCCTGGTGCAACGCGTTGAACATCTCGTCCGACAGACAGGTCTTCAGAACCTCCGGATTGGAACCTGAGTACCCGGTGATCCCGACCACGCCGCACTGGCCGTCAGCGCTGAGTGCGAAGTTGAGCCACTGATAGGCGCAATCCTCGTTCGGCGTGCCCTTGACGATCTGCCAGGCGTCGGCCCAGCCGTCGGCGTTCTCGGTCGGGATGAACTCGACCATCTCGATGTCCTGCTCGGCCAACAATGCCGACTGGTAACCGCCCCAGGTGTTGGACACGGTGACCTCGCCATTGGCATAGAGATTGACCAGTTCGCCGGCCGTCGACCAGTACTTGCGGATCTGCGGCTTCATCTCGATCAGCTTGTCGCGGACCTGGTCAAGCTGGTCACCGGAGAGATTGAAGACGTCCGTATCCGGCCCGAACATCATGCGTGCGACGATGTAGATGTTGGTCTTGTCGTCCCACAGGCTGACCTTGCCCTGAAGCGACGGATCGAACAGATCGGCGAACGCCGTCGGCGGCGCATCGAAGCTGTCGACCCGATACATGAAGGGGATCGAACCCCAGGTGAACGGGATGCCATAAACGGCATCTTCGTACGTAACGCCGGGATGGGCACGGAAGCTGGGATAAACAGCTTCGAAACCTTCGATGCGCGACATGTCGATTTCTTCGACCACACCCATCTTTCTCAGAATCGACGTGGTATCGACCGACGGCGAAACGAGGTCATAGACACCGCCACCGCCAGCAAGCTTCGCCGGGTACTCGTCGTTCGACCCGACATAGGTCGGCGTGACCTTGCAGCCGGTCTGCTGTTCGAACACCTCGACGAAGCTGGGATCGGTGTAGCCTTCCCACGTCAGGACGTTCAGTTCGCCTTCGGCCCAGGCGCTTCCGGCCACCAGGCCGGTCATCGCGATCGAGGCCGCCGCGATGGCGGTGCCGACGGTAGATAACAAGTTCCTCATGAAAAGCCTCCTTAGCGGATGTTGGTCGTTGCCCAACGGCGTTGACCGTCAAGGCCGGTGCTTTCCCCGCTTTGCACCGGAGTGGTTACTTGTAGCGCCGAACGGGCGGCGTTGAAATGACGCGTTGTACGCTCCACCGAAGCAACCGGGGCGTCACAGACCCGGGAAGGCGACCACATTCGGCCGCCTGTCATCACATTCCTGGGGCGACTCACCGCCCGGACTCCCGCCGCGTCTTGCGCACCACGGTACCAATATCGACACCCAATGCACGCGCGGCCTTGCGTTTACTGCCGAGAACCCTGATCGCTTCGCCGATAAGTTGCGTTTCGTATGCCCGGACTTCCTCTTTCAGCGAAATGTTCGGGAAGCCGCGCGGCGGTCCAGCGCGAGTCGGATCAATAAAATCGGCCACGTCCTTGTCCGTGACAGACGCCGGCAAGTCGTGGGGACCTGCGTCGCCCTCGGCCACCACGGAGAGGTGTTCGACGATGTTGGCGAGTTCGCGAATGTTGCCCGGATAGTCGTGTGCAAGCAGCGCGGCGCGACAATCGTCGCCCAGATGCAAGGGCGGCACCCGCTGTTTGTTGACGCGCGAGACGAACAGATCGAGCAAGTCGCCGATCAAATCACGCGATTCCCGAAGCGGTGGCACGTCAAGCGCTATCACGCTGAGTCGGAAGTAAAGGTCGCGGCGGAAGCGGCCCTCATCGACCATCAAGTCGAGGTCCCGGTTGGTCGCCGCGATGACGCGCACATCGACACGCTTGGCGGTCGCCGCACCGATGCGTTGAACCGTTCCGTCCTCGAGAAACTTCAGCAGCTTTGCCTGACTGATGAGCGGAATTTCGCCGACCTCATCGAGGAACAGCGTACCGCCGCCGGCGTTTTCGATCAGCCCCTTCTTACCGCCCTGCAGCGCACCGGTGAACGAGCCACGCTCGTAACCGAACATCTCCGACTCAAATAAGCTCTCGGGAATGCTGCCGCAGTTCACGTGCACGAAGGGTCGGGCATCACCGCAGACAAGGTTGTGCAGATGTTTGGCAATCTCGGTCTTGCCGGTCCCGGACTCGCCCGTCAGCAGCACGCGCGCGCGCCGGGCCATCGCCCGCTCGCCATAGGCGATGACGGATTCCAACGCCGGGTTCGTCACCATGTGATCGACCGGCGTCGCGTCCGTCAGTTTGGTGCTGCGGAAACGGAAGCGCTCCTGCCCAGGCCGCGGTGCGCCCGCGTTGCGCTGGTGATCGATAACGTCGAGATCGCGCATCACGAAGAGGGTAAAGACCGTGTCGCGCCGGCGATCACGCACGGGCCTGACCGAAATCAGCATGGCGCGGCCATCCGCCGTCGTCGCATAGAGGTCGGCGCGCGTGTTGTTGTGATAGGTGTCGACCAGTTCCGTGCAGTCAAGTGTGCTGGTCTCGGCCATGTCGACCAGGCTGCTGCCCATCAGGTCGGCGCGCTTTAGACCGTGAATGCTCTCGGCGGCACGGTTGGCAAGCACGATGATGCCCGCGCTGTCGACGGCCATCAACGCATCGGGCATCGAGTCCGCAATGGCGCCGACCGCCGTATCACCGAGCGCGGCCAGCAATTCGGCAGGCGGTGTGCCGTCCGGCGTGTGGCCGATATCGAACGCGCGGAATCTCATGAACCACCCGCCGCGGCAAGATCGACCTCTAGGCCACGCAGTGTCGCGACATAGCGCGGCGCTGTGCCGCCCTCATCAATGCGCGTCAGATTGACGTCGCAGGCGCGCGTCGCGCCGGCGGCATCGGCAACCGTAACCTGAAGGCGCACACTGTCGGTCCCGGTGTTCAAGCGGCTGGCGATCGCCGCGAACCCGCCGTCGAATGTGACGATGCCGTCGACGCCCATCCCCAGCGCGGCATCGATCGACCAGCCGAGCGCTGCTTCCAGTGCCGGGTTGGCCGCCTCCAGCCTGCCGTCGGCATCGAGCACCAAAATCGGATCGGGAACGGCGCTCAACACATCAACCATGTCGTCGACGCGGCGCGTCAGTTCATGCTCCATGCGCTTGTAGCCGGAGATATCACGCGCGGTTCCCCAAAGACGATAAAGCTTGCTGTCGCGAATGTGGGCGCGCACGTCATTCTCGACGTACATCGCCGTGCCGTCATGGCGCTGGTCAACCGACAAGGCGTTGTCGAGGTTGAAGTCGGCGCCGATCAGGTTCTTGACGAACTCCTCGTTCGCCGGACTGTGCGGAAAGTAAAAACGCACACTCTGTTCGTTGAAGTCGAGGTCGGCCGGCAGTTTGTAGAGTTTCGCCATCGCCTCGTTGCACAGCCGCCAATAGGAGACGTTCTCGAAAAACTGGCGCAAGACCTCCGACTCCGGCGCACTGAGGTCAAGCGGTTCGGCGTACTCGATGCACCAGCAGGCGTCGCTTGCGGTTCCGACGATACCGCGCAGCACGGTGTTCTCACGCGCCATGGAATCGGCACGCAACGTCGTCTCACTCGGCCGCGACTTGGCCAGCCGCAGCAGCGGCGCGCCCGCCGCGTTGCGGTCACGGGCGATATTGGCCATGACGTCGATCAGCGAACGGTTGCGGCAACGAAGCTGTAACGCCACGCCCTCGTCGGTGCCCAGGTCGCCGGCCGCTGCATCCTCAAGCTGACGCGCAAGAAGGTCGGTCGCCGATGCGGCATAGACATTCGCCAGCGGCATGCCGTCCAACGTGCCGGGCGCATAACCCAACGCATCGGTCTGGTAGCGATTGGCGGCAACCAGTCGTCCATCCGCGCCGATCACGTCACACATCATCGGCACGCTGTCGAACAGCGCGCGCCGCGTGTCGTGATCGGTGCGTTGCGTCATCGTTCAGGCCGTACCAAGCCAACCGTCAATCCAGGCCGAGCGATGGCCATCGCGCGTCCACAGGATTGGGAAGTAATCTTCTTCCATCACGCGGTCACCGTGACGCATGTAGCGGCCGTACATTGGGCCGGTGCCGGTAGCGATGTTCTCAGGCACGTATTCCGCCTCCGACGAGATGCAATGGGAGACCAGCGAACGGCGCGGGACGGTTGCCTGGTTGAACCCGGACCCGTGCCAGGTCCAGCCGTGATGAAACGATCCACCACCTTTCTTGGCCACAACGGGGACGACTTCCGGCTCGTCGATACCCTCGGCCGCCGCGGCCTGACGCATGAACTTCTGATAATCCTCAGGACCATGGAACTCGCCCTCCGGCTCGCTATGGCGCCATTTGTGGCTGCCGCGAACCAGTTCCATGGTGCCGCTCTCGGCGCTGGTGTCGTCCAAGGCGATCCAGCAACTGATCATGTCGGATGGGTTGATCCAGGCGAGATAGGCCGAGTCCTGATGCATGCCGAGGGGCCGCGTGCCCGGCGGCTTCCACAAGACGTTGTCGACCTTGATACGCGCGCCGGGCCAGCCACCTAGCGTCGCACAGGCGCGTCCGATGTCTTCGCGCAGGACGACGCGGGCAACGGCGCGGTCGCCCTTCCAGCCATTGCAGATCTGGCGCGTCAGGCTGGGATCGCCGGTGCTTTCTTGCCAGTTCACCTCGTCAGGGCGAATGCCTGTTTCGAATTCGCCGCGGAACATCAACTCAAAGTGCCGCTTGATATCTTCGACCGTCTCCTCGTCGAGCAGTTTGTCGACGAACAGGAAGCCGTCCTCGTTGAATCGTTCAATCTGATCTTGGCTAAGCTCGATCATCGGGGTCTCCGTCACGGCTCTAGGGCAGATCCTGCTTTGATGGAACCGCTTCGCGGTTCCGTCAATGAAGGTGAATCTGCCCTACTCATAGAGTGAGAGCGGATTCACGTGGTTATGTGGAACCGTCGACCGGTTCCACATAACCACGACCCGCTCTAAGGCAGGCAGTCCAGATAGGTCTTCAGGTCCCATTCGCTGACTTCGGCGTTGAACCTGTCCCACTCGTCGGTCTTGTACTCCATGTAGATTTCGTAGAGCCGGCCGGGCAGCGCCGACTTGATCACCTCATCGGCGGCAAGCGCCTCCAACGCCTCGCCAAAGTAGCGCGGCAGGCGTTTGACCTCCTTACCGGCCTCCATGGCCTCATAGATGTTTCGGTGCTCCGGCTGGCCGGGGTCGATGTTGTTTCGAATGCCGTCATCGAACGACTTGAGCAACGCGGCGGCCATCAAATAGGGATTAACCATGGAGTCGACCACGCGGAACTCAAAACGTCCGGGTGCGGAGACGCGCAACGATGTCGTACGGTTCTGGTAACCCCAGTCTGCATAGACCGGCGCCCACATGCCCAGATCCAGCATGCGGCGATAAGAATTCACCGTCGACGCACCGATTGCGGTCAGCGCCGGCAGGTGCGCCATCATGCCGCCGATCGCCTGGCGGCCGACGGGACCGGGCATCCAGTCGCCGGGCTCACCCAACAGCATGTTCTCGCCGCCCTTGCGGTGGTGGAACACATCCTTCACGCCCGGCAACGGTTCGTCGACACGGGCCACGACCTCCTCATCGCCGCCGCGCCACAACGACATGTTGTGATGGCAACCGTTGGCGGGCATGCCCATGAAGGCTTTGGCGAGGAAACAGGCGATGAGGCCTTCCTCACGCGCAACCTGGGCGCAGATCTGGCGATAGGTCGTCAGGCGGTCGCACGTGCGAAGCGCCTCGTCGAACATGAAGTTAAGCTCAAGCTGGCCGGGTGCGTCCTCGTGATCGCCCTGGATCATGTCCAGACCCATCTGCTGACCGTAGTCGATCACCTTCATGTAGACCGAGCTTAGTTCCTCGAACTGGTCGATGTGATAGGCGTAGGGTTTGGTCGGTCCGCCGTCGGGCATGCCGTCCTCGCCCTTCTTCAGCCAGCACATCTCCGGCTCGCAGCCGTGGCGCAGGTGAAGACCATCGTGGTCGTCCATGAACTGCTGGTGGACGCGGCGCAGATTGCCGCGCGCGTCCTCTTCCATGAAACCGCCCGGCTTGCCTTCCTGCTGGCGGCCATAGAAGACCGTGCAGTAGACGCGCGCGGTGCGCTTGTTCCACGGCAACTGGCAGAAGGTGTCGGGATCGGGGATCGCGATCAGCTCGTGGGCATTCGACGGGAAACCCAACAGTTCGCCGGCGCGGTTCGCAAAGACGTTGGTGACGCCGCCATACCAGGTCTGGATGCCATTCTCGGCCATCGCCTCCCAGTGCGGCGCGGGCGCGGCCTTGCCCATGATGCGCCCGGTGATCGAGATGTACTGGTAATAGATAAAGTCGATCCCGAGGTCGTTGATCTTGGCGCGGACCTCGGCGACCAGTTCGTCGCGGCCGGGGGTTTGGACATAGGCATCAACATCAAGCACGAACCGGTCTCCTCAACATCTAGACGGCCTCGAGATAACGTGCGCGTTCGAACGCGCTGACATGGCGACGCAGCACCGCTTCTTCACGGCGGCGGCTGGCAACGAAGTAATCGATGAAGGCGTCGCCAAAGATCGTGCGCGCCTTCTTGCTGGCGTCCAGCCGGTCGGCGGCCTCCAGGAGATCATGGGGCAGGCCAGGCATGTCGTCTGGCGTCTCGTCCGGCCCACCGCCAGCCATCGGCGCGGGCAGCTCGGTCGCGTTCTCGATGCCATCGAGCGCGGCGCCCAAGGTCAGCGCGATCGCCAGATAAGGATTGGTGTCGGCCGCCGGCAGGCGGTACTCGAGCCTGGCCGCAGCTTCCGGTACCGGCACCGCACGGACCGCGACGGCATAGTTCTGGATCGCCCAGGTCGCCGTGCGCGGCGCCCAATTGCCCGGCGTCAAACGGCGCCATGCGTTGACGGTATGGGCAGCGAGCGCCAAGGCGTCGGGGGTCAGGTCGACCAGACCGGCGATGCCATGGCGCATGACAGCGCTCATGCCGTCGCCGTCGGCGGGGTCGTGGAACA
The DNA here is from genome assembly GCA_039028155.1 of Pseudomonadota bacterium. NCBI lineage: Bacteria > Pseudomonadati > Pseudomonadota > Pseudomonadota bacterium. The sequence goes on along the minus strand of JBCCIS010000045.1, from coordinate 28,457 downwards.
GGTTCTGGCCGCTTTCCTTGTCGGCCAGGGACAGATGCACGTGGCCGGACAAGCCCGGGAAGTCGGCCGAGAGCTGAGCCATGAAACTCGCCGTCAGGCCGTTGCGGCGCGCGAACGCCTTGGTGAAGGTCTTGAACAGAACGGCGTCGTCAGCCGCGCGCAAGGGGTCGGTCGCGCGCAAGGTGCCCTCGAAACAGCCGGCGCCCAATTCCAGACCCAAACCGAACAGGCCGACACCGGCGCGCTCCAGAACGGCTTCGAGATCGGCGACCAGATCGGCGTAGATCGCTGCCGACTGGGCGGACCAGCAGCGGTTGTCGACCGCGTAGGTGTCGAAGCCCTCCCAGCCTTTGCCGCGCAGGCTTTCGCCGGTCTCGTCGATAACGATGAACTCGAACTCCAGCGCCGTCTTGACGGCGTAGCCCATGGCATCGGCGCGCGCGATCTGGGTCTTCAGGACTTCGCGTGGGCTGAGCGGCGCCGACACGCCAGCATAGTCGGCGAAGACGAGGGCGGCGTTCTCCTCAAACGGATAGTCGCGCAGCGACACCGGATCGATCCGCATGGTCTCGCCGACAAACGGGCCGTCGCGATAGACCGCATCGGCCGTATCCCACTTGTGCAGGACGTTGACGAAGCTGCCGTCGTCGCCGAACACGGCGGCGAGATCGTCGGGAGCCAGCCGCCGTTCCCGAAGGCTGCCGTCAAGATCGGGAATCACCACGTGCACCGTGCGCACGCCGCGTTCGGCGAGATGCGCGGTCAGATCGTCGCTGACCGGTGTCGGCGTGTTGGCGCCCGTCACGTGTCTCCCAGTTCCCTTCTCCGCCGGAAGCCTTGATCGGTCTCTTGGCGGTGTTGCGTCCCGACCCCATCGTTGCAAGGGCGATGCCAGTCGGAAACGAAAATTTTTCTACTGATAAATCAATATGTTAGTGGGCAACGGGTTTGCAGCCCAGATCGGACCGCCATCCAAACGCTGCGAATCGCCAGCAATTGCTGCATTTCTGCAGCACAGATCTAGCCCGCCAGGACCTCCAGCGGAACGTCTCCGGGACCGGCTAGCATCTCCAGACCGGCTTCGCCCAACATCCAGGTGCCGCCCTGGATCGTGCCCCTTCCCTGGCCGGGCAGCGCCAGGCAGGCGTGGAGGACAAACACCATGCCTGGTTCCAGGCGCTGATCGATACCCCGGCTGATCTGCAGGGTCTCGAGCCAGACCGGTGGGTAGGCGATGCCGATGCCGTAGCCGAACCGCATCATCGCCGCCTCAGTCAGACCGGCGCCACGTAGCGGCTGAAGCGAGGCCTCCTCCACCTCGGCGACCGGTACGCCGGGCCGGATCGCTGCCATGCCAGCGGCAAGCGAGGCGCGGGTGAGGTCATAGAGCTCGCGGTCGTCGGCGTTCGGCTCGCCGGCCGCCATGGTCGAGATCGCCACCGCGTGATAGCGCCGGTCGACGCCGGCGAATTCCATATGGACGAGGTCGCCCGGTTCGATGACTCGTGGCCTCGGTGTGCCGTGACCGCCGGCGTTGCGGCTGCCGGAGGTGAGCTCCGTCGGGATCGCCCAGAAGTCACTGCCCGAACGCCGCATCGCGGCCTCGATCTCGGCAGCCAGGGTGATTTCGGTGATGCCGGGCTGAAGCGTGCGCCGGGCAGCTTCAAGGCCCGCCTCCGCATGGCGCGCGGCACGATGCAATGCGTCGATCTCAAGGTCGGACTTAAACCAGCGAAGCCGGCCCAGCGTTTCGGTAGCGTCGCGCAGTGGCGCCGGCGACAGCGCGTCCTGCAAGCGAGCGGCAAGCGCCTGGGTCGCCACATAGGACTGTGTTTCCATCGCGACAGGACCATCGCGCAGACCCTTTTCCTCGGCGGCGGCCGCGATCATCGCCACGGGGTCATCCATATGAAGGTGATAAGTGCGGATGTCCCGGACCCAGGACGTCTCGGTCACCAGAGAGAGGTCGACATTGCGCACGACGATCACCGGTTCGTCGTCATCGGCCAGACCGAAGATCACCGCCTGTGGACTGTTGACCGCGACCCAGCTGTCATAGCCGCCGAGGTAGAACAGGTGCTCCGGCGCCATGATGACGGCGATCTCGAAGCCGGCCTCGCGCAGCGCGTGGCGAGCGCTTGTCAGGCGCTGCCGATGCTCGGCCTCCGGAAACGCGGCAAACTGGGGCATCGATCCTCCCGTCGGTTGGACCAGAGGATAGGACGCCGACTGATGCGTCGGCCAGCGCCTTGATGGTCAGCCGTGCTGGGCGAGCCCGGTCACATCAACAGTTGCTGTGCGTCGATCTCCGCCGGCAACCGCTTCCATCACATGGGAGAGTTCAGGCGGCGGCGCGACCTCCTCCGGGATCACGAAAAGTCCGTGGCGGCGCGCGGCAAGGCCGACATCTGGCCGCGCCGTAACCCAAACGAACGGAATGGAGAGCACGAGACCGATGACGACCGGCAGCAGCCACCAGATGTAATCAGGCGCCAGCAGCCACACGCCGAGCCCTGTCAACACGCCGATCACCGTCGCCGCAACGTGTGGACGCGCGGCATCGGCCCAGGTCAGCGCGTTGACGCCGCGGTGTTGCGCTTTCCATCCAACAGCGCTGCCGACCAGAACGGCGACCGAAAAGAACGCGTGATGCACCATCATGATCGGCGCCAGAAGCGCAGAAAAGGCGATTTCCAGGACCGTGCTTACCAAAACGCGCCAGCCGCCGCCGAAGGCGCGACGCGCACAGTTGTCCGTGAGTGTCAGGACGAGCGCGAGGAGACGCGGCGTCGCGAGCATCGCCATCGTAACGGCAAACAGCGACAACGTTTCTTCGGTATGATCTTCAGGCCAGTTGGGGAACAGGCTGTAGCCCTCAGGGAAATAGGCATGCCCGACAATCCGCGTGTAGCCAAGGTCCGCCAACGACAAGATCAGAAAGCCAAGCCACAACAGCGACGACAGGTAAGCCAGCGCGCCCATGCCAAGATGCAGGCGGCTGAGCAGTGTCAGGCCACGCAATCCGATCAGGCGCAGGTGCTGCAAGTTGCCTTGGCACCAGCGACGGTCGCGTGTCGCGAATGCAATGACATCGCCCGGCAGTTCTTCGTAACTGCCTTCGGTTTCCGGCAGCAGCCAGACCGCATAACCGGCGCGCGTCAGGAACGCGGCCTCGACAAAGTCATGGCTCAGGATCTCGCCACCCAGCGGCGGTTTGCCAGGCAGATCCGGCAGGGCGCAATGGGTCATGAAAGCATCGAGCCGGACGATGGCATTGTGGCCCCAGTAGTTGCCGTTCCGGCCTTGCCAGAAGGCGAGCCCGGTCGCCATCAGGGGCCCGGCAAGCCGATTAGCGAATTGCAGGACCCGGCCGAACAACGTCTGCTGGCCGACCGGCAAGGGCTGCGACTGGATCAGGCCAACATCGGGGTTGGCTTCCATCAACGCGGCCAGACGCACCATGGTTGAGCCGGCCATGACGCTGTCGGCATCCAGTACCAGCATGAAGTCATAGTCAGCGCCCCAACGCCGGCAGAAGTCTTCGATGTTGCCGACCTTGCGCCGGTGATTGACGGTTCGACGTCGATAGATGCTGCGCCCCTCGCCTCGTGTCTGACGCTCGAAACCGGCGAAAGCACCCGCCTCGTAGGCGGCCCCCTCGCCATCGGGCGTGTCGCTCAACATGAAAAAATCGAAGCGGTGTCGATGCCCCTGCGCGACAAGCGCGCGGTGCATGGTCATCAGGCCGCCGACAACCCGGTCGGCGTCTTCGCGGTAGACCGGCATGACCAGCGCCACCCGCGCCCTACCGGCATCCGGTTCACCCGACACGAGCGGCGTCACCATGCGCGCCGGCGAGACATGTCTGGTGCGCGCGATCACGATCACCGCGCCGCCCAGAACCGCCGTCCAGAACGAGACCGCAATCCACCCAAACGTCACGACGAAGAGCGCGAGGATCACAAGCTCAAGTTCGTTCAGGCCCTCGTTGGCCAGAATGGTGGTCATGACCCAACCGCCGACGCCGACGCTGGCTAGCACCAGCATCGCGAACATGAGCGGCCGCCATATCCAAATTGGCGGCTTCAGGCCGGCGTCCATAGGTAACTCCACGTCTCGGTCAGGATCTCGCCGTCAAGTTTCAGGAAACATCTGAGATCCGCCGGCGCGCCATCCGGTTCATAAATGAAGGCGGCACGCCAACAGCCGATCTCCGGCACGGCCTTGATAACGACGGGCTCGACCCGGCCGGCGCTGATGGCGACGTCACCGCTCACCTGCTGCTCGGGCCGCAACAAGTCGAGGTCGCCGCCGGCGAAATCGATGACGAATTGGCGCGCCGGTCCGGTGTCTTCTTCCAGCCAGGGATTGGCCTTGCCGACCCGGGTCGCCGTCACACGTCCGCCGGGCGGTTGACCGGTACGGCTATCCAGCGTCGCGGTCAGGCGATAGTTAAAGGTAAGCGATTGGCCCGCGACGACCGGCTCGTCGGGCACCCAGTAGGCGACGATGTTGTCATGGATCTCGCGCTGACTGGGAATTTCGACAAGCTCGATACGACCCACCCCCCAGTGACCTTGCGGTTCGATCCACAGATCCGGCCGGCGCTCGTACTCGGCCTCGACGTCCAGATAGTTTTCGAAGTCGCGATCGCGCTGCATCAGGCCAAAACCCTGGGGCGGATCGGCCGCGATTGGCGTAATGGTCAGTTCATCGCGATTGACCAGGGGCCGCCAGACCCATTCGCCGTTGGCGTGATGGATGGCAAGGCCGTCGGAATCATGAACCTCCGGGCGAATGTCGTCGACATCGACCCGGTCGTTCTCGCCGAATAGATACATGCTGGTCAGCGGCGCGACGCCCAGCTTGGCGACGTCGCGGCGCGGGTAGATCACACTCTCGACATCGACAACCGTGTCCGTGCCGGGCGTAATCGTGAAGCGATAGGCGCCGGCGACACTCTGGCTGTCCAGCAGCGCATTGATGACGATGTGATCAGCGTCCGCGGCCGGCTTTTCGATCCAGAAGGCGCGGAAGAACGGAAACTCCTCACCGGCCTCGCTCGCCGTATCGATGGCCAAGGCGCGCGCCGAGATGCCATAGATCTGCTCGCGGCCGAGAACGCGAAAATAAGACGCGCCAAGAAAGACCGCGATCTCGTCGTCATAGTCGGGCTGGTGCAGGGGGAAATGAACGCGGAAACCGGCAAACCCGGTGACGTCTGCCAGGCCCTCGCCGAGATCGTTGCCGCCAAAATCGAACATCTCGCGGTCGTAGGCCAGCGGCGCCGACTGCCCGTTCTCGACCAGACTGATCGCGATCGGCCGCTTGAACAGAAAGCCCAGGTGAAAGAACTGCAGGCTGAAGCGCCCGTCGCCTTGCCATAGCGCGCCGTTAGGCATGAAGCGGATCTTGCGATACCCGTCATAGTCAAGATCGCGCAGCGAGTCGGGCAGCGGTGGATGGGAATCGTCGAACGGGTTTGACGCGCGCTCGGCGGCCATCGCCTTGACGGTCTCGAAACTGAACGCAGACGCGGACGCCGGGCGGTGACCCAGCGGCAAGAACAAGGCAGCGGTGCCCAAACCCATACACGCACGACGCGACAACATACCCGGATGTAACTCCCCGGTTCTGATGTGCGCTCGACTATCTGCGATTTATGCGGATCAATTTGGCGGAATTGAGGAGACGACAGTATTCAGGACCTGACCCTCTTAGGCCTAACTCGGCGCCAGCCCGCTCACCCTCCCGGCCACCCATGGCAGCATCCTGGGGGGCTCGGCGAAAACACCACTTGGCGGCTTGCCCTGGAAGAGGGGGAGCGGACAGATGATGCCGATCCAGTCGTGAACTCTCTAGGATCGCGGACAGGATCCGACGCGCCGCAGACAAAAATGCGTCCCACGGTCGATGAAGCCTGACTGCAAGAGAATGTCGAGCAAGCCCTGGTGACCGCGATCGAAGGCCTCGCCGCCGCTGCCGATCCGATTGATGTGGACGGCATCGCAACCGGCATGGCGGGCTATCTGGGATAGGCCCGCAACCGCGCAGCTGGTGATCTGGCCCAAAGCGACGCCCGCGATGATGATGTCATGGCCGATAAGCGTGCGGCCGCACATCAGGTCCGGCTGAACGTGATAGGCGATAAGACCGTGGATATAGTCCTTGTCATCCTCGATCGCGATCCAGCCGGCGTTGTCGTTGTCCATGTCGACGGACTCATGAACATGGCGGCGCCACCGCTCCAAGGAAACGTCCTCAAAGGCGAGCTGGATCAGGGCAAACGCCTTGTCCAGTTGATCCGACTTTAATGGCCTTGCGTGCAGGTTGTCAGTCACGCCTTCCACCGGCATCGTGCCCCAAGGTAGAGCATTTTACCGGTCGGGCCTGCGCGTGAATTGACCTAGGTCAAGTCCTAGAGCAGATCGCACTAGCCGTCTTATCGATCGATAGTGGATTCACGCGACTAACCAGAGCCGCTGAGCGGCTCTGACTAACCGCGATCCGCTCTAGCGCATTGGATTTGTGCGCCTGCCAGCCTCATATATAAAGGGACAGGGAACCCGATTGGAGGGTACCGGTGGCACGTTTCGATATTCTGCCGCAGCCGGTGGCGCACACGGGCGGACAACAGCCGGCGCTGATGCCGTGTGCGGCTTGTGACGTCCGTGAGCTGACCATCTGCGATGCCTTGCGCGATCGTGAGATCGACCGTATGGCCCAGATCGTCACCCGCATTCCCGTGCCCGCCGGGCGGACATTGTTCCAGGAGGGCGACGACGCCGATCACGTCTACAACATCATCGATGGTTCGTTGCGCCTGTTTAAACTGATGCCTGACGGCCGACGGCAGATCACAGGTTTCCTGTTCGCCACAGACTTCGTCGGCATCGCGCTGAAAAAGCGGTATGCCTACAGCGCTGAGACCATCACCGACTCGGTCATCTGCCGCTTCCCGCGCGAGAAGCTGGAGGCGCTTTTTGCTGAGCTTCCGGCGCTGGAGACGCGGCTGCTGGAAACCGCCGGCAACGAATTGATCGCAGCCCAGGATCAGATGTTGTTGTTGGGCCGCAAGACGGCGGTCGAACGGGTCGCTTCGTTCCTGCTTCATCTCACGAAGCGCCTGCGAGCGCGCGGCATGAAGGGTGACATGATCGGTCTGCCCATGACACGCACCGACATGGGCGACTATCTGGGTCTGACGGTCGAGACAGTCAGCCGCACCTTCACCAAGCTGCGCCGCGACGGCCTGATCGCCACGCCGACGCCGCACGAGGTCGAGATCTGTGATCTCGACGGTCTGCGTGAAGTCGCCGAAGGCAGCTAACGGTCGACTCGCTGGCGCAGCGTCGGCACCAGCCCACTCCCCCTCCCGGTCACCCATGGCAGTACTCTTGGGGTGGTCGGGAGGGGAAGTGGGCTGGCGATGCCAACTAACATTTAGGAGCAGCTAACGCCCTTTCTTGTCCTGGTCAGTCTCATCGTTTTCGTCATAAAGGATGCGCTCGGCCGCACCGTCCAGGTCGTCGTACTGACCGCTCCGCAACGACCATAGGAACGCGACAAGACCGACGAGCCCAAGCAGCAGGGCCGCCGGAATGAGGATCAGCAATCCGCTCACAACCGCTTTCTGCGGCCGGCAAGGCGCAGCGCGTTGCCAACCACGATAATGGACGAACTGGACATCGCCGCCGCGGCGACCAGGGGTGTCACAAAACCCATGATGGCGAGCGGCACGGTGATGATGTTGTAGCCGGCAGCCATGACGAAGTTCTGGCGCACCAACCGGTTGGCGCGGCGGGCCACGTCCAACACGGTCAAGACCGCATCCAACCGGCCGCCCTGGAACACCGCATCGGCCGCGGTCTGGCTGATGTCCGCCGCGCTGCTTGGCGATAATGAGACATGGGCCGCGGCAAGCGCCGGCGCATCGTTCAATCCGTCGCCAACCATCAGCACACGCCGTCCCTGCCGTTCGAGCTCAGCCAGCCGCTCACACTTATCATCAGGCCGGCACTCCGCGCGCCAGTGTTCGATGCCGGCAACGGTTGCGGCCGCTTCGACAGCGCCGGCACGATCGCCGGACAGGAGTTCGACGGCCAGGCCCTTTCGCTTGAGCACGGCGACCACGTCGCGGGCGCCGTCGCGTAATCGATCGGAGAACGCGAACCGAACCGTGGTCCCGTCGGCGTGCCTGAGCCACAACTCCGGACCGTCCAGATCGTCCTGCTTGTTCGTTTCGATGCCGCACCACGGGCGATTGCCGAGCTTCACCTCGGCCCCGTCTCGGACCATGACAAGACCCGAACCCGGCACCTCCCTGACATCCTCGGCCAGCGGCGCAACCGGCGCCGCGCGAACCAAGGCGCGGGCGAGGGGGTGGCGGCTGGCCGCGGCGATCGAGGCGGCAAGCGTCAGATCGGCGGCAGCGATGGCATCGCGGTTGATCAGGTCCGGTTCGCCCTGGGTCAAGGTACCCGTCTTGTCGAACACGACCGTGTCGATCGTGGCGAAGCGCTCCAGCGCGGTCGCCGATTTCAGCAGGATGCCACCGCGCATCAGCCGTCCGCTGGCGATAACCTGAACCGCCGGCACGGCGAGCCCCAGGGCGCACGGGCAGGTAACAATCAGGACCGCTATGGCGATCATCAGCGCATCCTGCCAGGCCATGCCGCCGAGCACGAACCAGCCGAAGAAGGCACCGGCGGCCAAGCCATGAACAACAGGAGCATAGAAGCGCGCAACCCGGTCAGCGAGTGCGACATACCCCGCGCGCCGCTGCTCAGCGGCTTCCATCAACCGCACGATGTCGGCAAGTACCGTGCCTTCGCCGGTCGCGCTGACAACGAGCGTCAACGGTGCGCCCAGGTTCAGCATGCCGGCATGGACGACGTCACCGGCATGGATATGCCGCGGCATCGTCTCGCCGGTTATGAGACTGGTATCCAGTTCGCCATCGCCGGCGACGACTTGGCCATCGACCGCCACGCGTTCGCCGGTCGCAACCAGGACATGTTGGCCCAGGTCAACATTGGCGGGGTGGCGGGCTTGGCGCGTGCCGTCCGGGTTGATGACCGTCACCGGCGCTTGGCCCAGGGCCAAAAGTCGCTCGGCGGCAAACCGCACCTTGCCGCGCGCGCGGTGATCGAGATAGCGGCCGACCAGCAGGAAGAACAGCAGCATGACCGCTGAATCAAAATAGGCGTGATCGGCGCCGCGCATGGTCTCGGCTAAACTCATGGCCGACGCCAGGATGACAGCGAGCGAGATCGGCACGTCCATGTTGGCGCGTCGATTGCGCAACGCCGCGATGGCGGAGCGGAAGAACGGACGCCCGGCATAAACAACGGCCGGCAGCGCGATAAGCGCCGAGAGCCAATGGAACAGGTCGCGCGTCGCCGAAGTCATGCCCTCCACATGACCCGACCAGATGGAGACCGAAAGCAGCATAACGTTGGCGGCGGCAAAACCGGCAACCGCCATGCAGCGCAGTAACATGCGCCCGTCTTGTTCGTAGGCTCCGGACGCGGATATCGGATCGTAGGGCATGACGCGAAAGCCAAGCCCGGCGACCGCGCGGGCAAACGTGTTGGCGCGCGCGGCCTGGCCATGCCAGCCGACGGCAAGGCGCCGGGTGCTGAGGTTCATGCGTGCTTCGGTGACGTCGTCAAACCCGGCGAGCGCGCCCTCGATCTTGCGCACACAGCCACCGCAATGGGCGCCCTCGACCAGAAGATGCAGGCGGTGGCCGCCGTCACCGGCGTCTTGAATGAAGTCCGTGCAATCCACCGCGTCCGCGTCGTTGGCCACATTCGCGGACGCGGCCGACGAGGCGGGCTTCAGGTGGACGACGTCGCTCATGGCGATAACCGCAACCGCTCGGCCGCGCGATAGATGTCGCCACCCTTTGCGATCTCGAACCGTAGATCCCATTGACCAGAGAGCGGCGCCAGAAACGTCGTGCGATAGCGCCCGGCGCCAACTTGACTGAAGCTGACGTCGAAGTCGTAGCCTTCATGGGTCGGTCGGACGAACCTGCCGACGATGACCGCACCGTCGATCGGTGCGCCGTTGGCGTCGGCAAGGACAAGCTCGGCCTCATGACCGTCGGCGGTCGTGTTCGTCGCGATGTCAACCGTCCACCCCAGCGCGTCGCGTGCCTCGACCTGGGCGATCGTCTCGTTATAGGCCAGACCCCGGTTATAGGACTCGCCCGTGGTCAGGCCGGTCCATGTACCCAACGCGATCCAGATCATCGTGCCGTTGGCGATGACGACAACGACAAAGCCCAGCACGATCAGACCGGGAATCCATCGGTCGCCGCGCATCAACCAGGCTTTTGCACCCATCATCTCAGGGCCCTCTAAAGACAGTGCCACGCCGCACCGTTTCGGATGACTGAAGTTCGGTCAGCACGAAGTTGAAGTCTTGAACCTCACCTTGAACCAGGTCCGCCGGGACGACCATGAAAACACGATAGGTCGCGACCGTGTCGGAACCGGCGGTCAGGCGGGCAATGTTCTGACTTGCCGAGTCCTCTTGGCCGACAACGGTCATCTCGGCATACCCCAATCCCTCGAACGCGAGTTTGTAAGCCTTCTCCTCGCGCGTCATGTTGAGGATTTTGATCGTATAGCCGTTGCGGATGCTGCCATCCGATAGCGTTACAAAGAGCGGGTTGCGGTCGTGCAGGACATTGATGTCGACCTGCGCACGGGTCGCCAGACTCCAGACCATGACCGTGGCGACGACAACCAGCAGGACAGAGTAGATAATGGTCCGTGGGCGGATCAGCCGGTATCTCAGCGGCTTACCTTCGGCCTTGTTGGCGAGGTTGCGGTCGGTGTCATAGCTGATCAGGCCCCTGGGCAGATCAAGGCGACCCATGATTTCGTTGCAGGCATCAATACAAAGCGCGCAGCCGATGCACTCAAGCTGAACGCCGTCGCGGATATCGATACCGGTCGGACAGGCGGCGACGCATTGTTTGCAGTCGACGCAGTGTCCGCGGCCTTCCCAGCTGGTGCCCTTCTTGTGCTTGCCGCGTGGCTCGCCGCGCCAGCTCTCGTAGGTCACGATCATCGTGTCCTCGTCGAACATGGCGGATTGGAAACGCGGCCACGGGCACATGTAGACGCAGACCTGTTCGCGCGCCCAGCCGGCCAACAGATAGGTCGTCGCCGTGAACAGCGCGAAGAAGCCGTACACCTTGAGTGAGGCCTGGCCGGTCAGGATGTTCACCACGACGGTCGGCGCGTCGTTGAAGTACATGATCCAAGCGCCACCGGTCAGCGCGGCAATGATCAGCCAGACACCGTGCTTGGCGGCCTTCTTCGTGAGTTTTGAGGACGACGCCGGCGCCTTGTCGAACCGCATGCGTTTGGTACGGTCGCCTTCGATCAGGCGTTCGACCCACATGAAGAGATCGGTCCAGACCGTCTGCGGACAGGTGTAGCCGCACCACACGCGGCCGAACAGACTGGTCACGAAAATCAGGCCGACGGCGCCCAACAGGAGAATGCCGGCGAGGTAATAGATTTCCTGCGGCCAGATCTCGATCCACAGGAAGTAGGCACGCCGGTGCGGCATATCGATCAGAAACGCCTGATCGGGGGCGTTCGGTCCGCGATCCCAGCGGATCCACGGCGCGATGTAGTAGATGCCCAGCAGGACGATGAGAACCGTCCATTTCAAGCGCCGGAACGTGCCCGCCACCTTCTTCGGGTACACCTTGACCCGGTTCTGGTAGAGGCTCTCATGCTTTTGTTCTTGGCGCGATTGGGCGTCCGCGTTGCCATAGATATCAACCATGGCGCCTTACTGTGACCTCGCGTCCTGTTGTTGTTACGGTGACGCGCTTCTTAGCGGCGCGCGACCGTGGTCTATCGTCTTGTTGTATCGCCTTACCGTACTGTCCTACTGGCCGCCGCCCAGCGTGTGCACATAGACCGTCAGCATTTTGATGGTCTCCGGGTCCAAGCGATCGACCCATCCCGGCATCACGCCGTGCTGCGGCCGCCAGATCTGGGCTTCGATATCGGCTTTCGTGCCACCATAGAGCCAGACTTGGTTGTTGAGCGCAGGCGCGCCCTGTTCCATATCGCCGACCCCGCCCTCGGCATGGCAGGCAACACAGTTTTCTTCGAACAGCACCTCACCACGCGCCGCGGCATCGCGGTCGACAGACTGTCCGCTCAGCGACAGCACGTAGTCGGCGACATCGGAGACCTGGGACCGGTCCAGGATGCCGTCGCCGAACGCCATCATCTCGGAGTAGCGCGACTGGATGTCGTCGGTTCTGACGCCGTGCAGGATCGTCTCATGGATCGCCTCGAGCGTTCCGCCCCAGATCCAGGCGTCGTCGGCCAGCGTCGGGAAACCCGGCGCGCCGGCGCCGCCTTGACCGTGGCAGGGCGCGCAGTTGTCGGCGAACGCCGAACCGCCGCCGGCCATGGCGAAGTTCAAGAGTTCGGGATCGTCACGAATTTCTTCGAGCTGAGCCGCCGCAATCTTCTCCAAGAATACAGACTGCTGTTCCCGCGCCGTCGCCATGGTCTGTTCCAAACGCTCGCGCGCCGGTTCCTGAAAACCTTCGACACCGGGGATCGGCGACGACCAGAAGTAATAGCCGATCGACCAGATGACGGTCGCCCACAGAATGTAGAGCCACCACTTCGGCAACGGGTTGTTCAGTTCCTTGATGCCGTCCCATTCGTGGCCGGTCGTATCCTGGCCGGTGACAGCATCCTTTTCGATCTTGGTCGGCATCGGCTCAAGCCTCCCCGTTGTCGTCTTTGAACGGGATCTTGCCCTGTTCCTCAAAACTCTTTTTGCTGCGCGGCCGGTAGGCCCAAATGATGATGCCGACGAACAGCACGATCAGCCAAACGACCCAGAGTTCACGCGCGATATCCGAGATTTCCTGGAGCGACATCACAGCACCTATTGCTGCACCACATCGCCGGCATCGATGTCGGCGAAGTCGACCATGCGGCCGAGGATCTGCATGTACGCAATCAGTGCGTCGAGCTCGGTGAGCTCACGATCATTGCCGTCGAAATCACCGACCATGGCGTTGGGGTAACGCTCCAGAAGACCGCTGTGATCCGCATCGGGGTCGGCCTGGGCCACCAGATCGGCATAAGCGTTCTCGACCATCATCTCGTCATAAGGCACGCCGACCGCGATCAGCGCATCCAAACGCGCGACGATATCCTCAGTCTCCAACTTGCGATCGGCGAGGAACGCATAACCCGGCATGATCGATTCCGGCACGATCTCGCGCGGGTTCAGGAAATGCGCGACGTGCCATTCGTTGGAGAATTTGCCACCGACCCGCGCCAGGTCCGGGCCCGTGCGCTTGGAGCCCCACTGGAACGGATGGTCATACATGCTCTCGGCCGCCAGGCTGTAGTGGCCATAACGCTCGACCTCGTCGCGGAACGGGCGGATCTGCTGGCTATGGCAGACATAGCAGCCTTCGCGGATGTAGATGTCGCGGCCGCGCTGCTCCAAGGGCGAATAGGGTCTAACGCCTTCGACACGCTCGATCGTCGTGTCGACCACATAGAGCGGCACGATCTCCACCAGGCCGCCGATGGCAACGGTGATCAGGGTCAGAACCATCATCAGCGTGACGTTGCGTTCGATGCGGTCATGTTTGATGAACGAGGCCATGGTTCCGTCCCCTATTCCGCCGGCTGCGTGGCGGCTTGCGGCGGTCTGGCGACCGCTTCATCACGAACGTCACCGCGCACCGTGCGCCACAGATTGTAAACCATGATCAATGCACCGATCAGGAACAGGGCGCCGCCCATCGCGCGCACGACATAGAACGGGTGCATGGCGACGACGGTTTCGACGAAAGAGTACTGAAGGAAACCCAGCGTATCGTAGGTCCGCCACATCAGGCCCTGCATGATGCCGGAGATCCACATCGCGATGATGTAAAGCAGGATGCCGACGGTCGAAATCCAGAAGTGCCAGTTCACCAGCTTCAGCGAATAGAGTCGCTCGCGCCCCCACAGTTTCGGAAACAGATAGTAGATCGCGCCGAAGCTGATATAGGCGACCCAACCCAGCGCGCCGGAATGCACGTGGCCGATGGTCCAGTCGGTGTAGTGGCTCAAGGCATTGACCGCCTTGATCGACATGACCGGGCCCTCGAAAGTCGACATACCGTAGAAGCCGATCGAGACCACCATCATGCGCAGAACCGGATCGGTCCTGAGTTTGTACCACGCGCCCGACAGCGTCATGATGCCGTTGATCATGCCGCCCCATGACGGCATCCACAGCATCACTGAGAACGTCATGCCCAGCGTCTGCGCCCAGTCGGGCAGCGACGTGTAATGCAGGTGATGGGGCCCGGCCCAGATATAGAGGAAGATCAGCGACCAAAAGTGAACGATGGAGAGCCGGTAGGAATAGACCGGCCGCTCCGCCTGCTTGGGCACGAAGTAGTACATGATGCCCAGGAAGCCCGCGGTCAGGAAAAAGCCCACCGCGTTATGGGCGTACCACCACTGGGTCAGCGCGTCCTGGACGCCAGAGAACAGCGAATAGCTCTTCGCACCCGTCCAGTCGACGGGGATCGCCAGGTTGTTGACGATGTGCAACATCGCCACGGTGACGATGAAGGCCAGGAAGAACCAGTTGGCGACATAAATGTGCGGCTCGCGCCGCTTCATGATCGTGCCGACAAAGACAACCAGGTAGACGACCCAAACCACGGTCAGCCACAGATCCGCCATCCATTCGGGTTCGGCGTACTCGCGGCTTTGCGTCACGCCGGTGACGTAGCCCCAGGCCGCGATGACGATGAAGAAGTTGTAGCCCCAGAACAGGAAATTGCCCGCGTGCGCGCCGCCGAACAGTGATGTCCGGCAGGTCCGCTGCACGCAGTAGAGCGACGTGGCGAAGAGCGCGTTACCACCGAAGGCAAAGATCGCGGCGGAGGTATGGACCGGCCTGAGCCGTCCGAAGGTCGTCCACGGCAGATCCAGGTTGAAAATCGGAAACGCCAATTGCAGCGCGATGTAGACGCCTGCCAGAAACGCCACGACACCCCAGACCATGGTCGCGATGGCGAACCGGCGTATGACCGCATCGTTATAGGTCACGGTGTCTTTGGAAACGGCGGTATCGCCGGCCAGCGCTGTCTCGGCCATTCGTCATTCCCCCCAGCGGAATTGACACGCCATGTTGTTGGCCGGCCTTCCCAGAAATGGCCGCCTCGTCAGGATTCGGCTGTCATTTTCCGGTTCGTTCGCAGATGCAGCATTGATCTGAATCAACCGGCCCTGCACGTCTGAGATAGACGAACCAGTAGACCAACCCGACCAGGACCCCGCCGCCCAGGATGTTTCCAAGGGTGACCGGTACCAGGTTGCGCATCAGCCCGACCACGGAGACAGCGGGAAAGGCGTCCGGTGCCGCGCCGATCTGGGCCCAAAAGGCATCCCCAGCAACGGTTTTGACGATCATGGCGAGCGGGATGAAGTACATGTTGGCGACCGAATGCTCGAAACCCGCCGCGACGAATGCGGCGATCGGAAACAGGATCGCCAGCAGCTTGTCGGTCGTCGTATGGGCGCCGTAGCACAGCCAGACCGCCAAGCAGACCAGCACGTTGCACAGAATGCCCAGAAAGAAGGCCTGGGCGAACGGCAGTTCAGCCTTGGCGTTGCCGATCGCCAGCATGGTCTGGCCGACACCGCCGTCGGCCAGCGTGTGCTGACCGGCCAGGAACACCAGAACGGCCGTCCCGATGGCGCCGATCATGTTGCCGATAAAGACGATCGTCCATGCGCGAAGCAGGGCGCCAAGGCCGATCCGGCGGCTGGCCGCCGCGATCACCATCAGATTGTTGCCGGTGAAAAGCTCCGCGCCGCCCAAGACCACCAGGATGAGGCCCAGCGCGAAGACGAGGCCACCCAGCATCCGCGCAACGCCGAACGATAGATCCGGCGCGACACCGGTCCACATGATGGTGGCTGCCATGGCCCCCAGACCGATAAAGGCGCCGGCCAGAATCGCCAAAACCAGCAGCGACAGGGCGTCCATGCCCGCCTTGGCAACGCCGACGTCCTCGGCCTTTCGGGCGATGGCGGACGGCAGCAGGGCGTCGAGTGTCACGGCCGCCTTTGGCGCCCGGTCGGGTTGACCGCCCTCTTTCATGTCAGTCGACCGTTGTCCCGTGGCGTCGCGCGGCCATGGAGACCCGCATCTCCTCCAGATCCTCCGGGGTCAGCCGCTGACGCGCCAGGGGCAAGACCGTGCCGTTTTCCCAGTTGAGATGGCGTCGCTGCAGCGTGGCAAACGCTTCCGCATCGCTCTTGAACACGTCGGCATGGTCAAGAAGGCGACCGTTCGCGATGGCGTGAAGAGCGTCCTTGAAGCGCTGGTAGAGCACACTGTCGGTCTCATGCTCGTGTTCAAGCTGATCAACAAGGTTCTCAAGGCCGTCCTCGGGCTCGCAGCGCTCCAGAAGGCGTGGAAACAGGTCTTCTTCCTCATCACGCAAATGAAGCGGCATGTCGATATCGGCATAGTTGAGAATAAGTTCGGCGGTTTCGCGCGCGTCTGGTGCCCCCGGCTCGGAGGCCAAGTGATCCAAGGCCGCACAGATCACCAGTTGGCGGTCATGCTCGCCATATAGAAATTCTATGGGATCCGATATCCGCAGCACGCCAAGCCCTTCGGGGCTGGGGGCCAGTTTGTCGGTGGTTCGGACCATCTGATGTCCCCCTACCGTCTTGCCCGGAAAGCATGACGCCGGCGCGGCGGTCGGCGCATTGACCTGAGTCAAGCGCGCGTGAGGACCAGTTCAGGGCGAACAGGACCGAACGTGACCGGTGTCACAGCAAACGAGGTCGCATCCCAACCATGCGCGCGCCACATGCTTTCTATGGATGTGGGCGCCATGGCCCACAGGGGGAAACAAGATGACCAAGATCAACACATACAGCGTGCGTCAAGTAGCCGGAACGGCGACCGTCGTGGCCGCGGGCCTCGTCATGTCGAGCCCCTTCATGGCCGTCGGCGCTTTTGTGCTGCAGCTCTACTGAGCCCGAATTGACGCTACCGGCGCGCAGGGCCCTAACGGGCCCAGGCGCGCGGGCGCGGCGGGCAGCGCATGATCAGGGCGCAAATCCTGTTCACCTACACCAAAAGATAGTAATCTGAGGCATCATGGTTCGCCTTGGTTTGCAACCTCACACGGGCGATGCTTGTGGCTAGAAAGGCGTCATGAGCGGCTTTCTGATTGTCTCCACAGCCCTGTTGCTCGCTTCCCTTGCGGTGGCCGGCGTTATCGTGTGGCGGCACCGCAGCCTTCTGACGTCGGCGCTGTTCGCGCTGATCGGCTTCGTTACGCTGCAGTCCGTTGTCCACCTGCTGCAATCCCAGTTCCAGACCAATCTTTCGGTTTGGCTCGACTGGATGATCGCCGGCGACGTCGCCGCCCTGCTCGCGGCCATCGCGACCTTCGCCGTCGTCATCATCCTGGCCCGCCGTCTCGACATTCATTATGCGGACAAGCGCCGGCTCGCCGAGGCCAACGCGCTGCTCCAAGACGCCGCCGAGCTTGCCGGCGTCGGTTACTACACATTCAACGAAAAGACGGAGCGCTACGAAGAAGTATCCGACGAGTTCGCCAAGATCCATGGCTACACGCGCGAAACCCTGCCGCTAGCATGGGACGACGACCTGTCCTTCGTACACCCCGACGATCGCGACCGGATGGACAAGGTGTTCGAGCGGTTCGTCGAGACCCGTGAGCCCTACAACATCGACTTTCGCGTCGTTCATCCCGACGGGACGGTTCGTTATGTGCGTGAGTCCAGCCGCTATCTGACGCGCGACGGCAAAACAACCGACCGTTCGATCGGCTCCATCATGGACATCACGGATTTTCAGGAGCGCGAAGCGGCGCTGAGTGAAAACCAAACCGTTCTGGCAACAGCGCAGCGCATCGCCCGGTTCGGTCACTACGTCTACGATGACGATCTTGACCGCGTCGTGTCATGCTCAGACGCCTATGTCGACATCGCCGGTGTTTCACCGGACGAAGCCATGGCACCGTGGCAACACACCATGTCGCTCGTGCATCCCGACGATCGCAACGCTGTCACCCTCGAGTTTCAAGCCGCCGCCGACGAACGGCGCCCCTATACGATCGAGTTCCGCCTTCTTCGTCCCGACGGCGAGGTGCGCCACGTTCGCGAATCCGGCGAATACGTCATCAAAGACGGTCAGGCGACGGCGCGATCGATCGGTACCCTAATCGACTTGACCGACATTCGCGTCGCCGAACAGGAGCTGCAAGACAACCGCCTTACCTTGGCCTTTGCGCAGCAAGTGGCCCGTTTCGGCCACTACGTTTACGACCTCGAAAGCGACCGCTTTACGTATGTGTCGAAGAGCATGATGGAGATAGCCGGTTATACGGTCGACGAACTCAACGCCTTCGGAAAGGGTTTCGCGACGGTCGTGCATGAAGACGATGTCGACGACGTCATGCGGACATTTGACCGAATTGTCGCAGAGGGCTCCCAGGGCGAGGTCGAGTATCGGCTGATCTGCAAGGATGGGCGCCACGTTCACGTTCGCGATATCAGCGCGGTTCTGGATGCCGGTCCGGGCAAACCGGCGCGCATCGTCAGCGCGGTCATCGACGTGACACGGGATCGCGAAGCGGCTGAACAGCTTCGAGAGACGGCCATGATACTGGCGACGGCCCAGCGCATCGCCCAGATGGGCACGTTCGTCTTCGATGACGTCGCGAACCGCTTCGTTCACGTGTCGCCAGAGTTCGCCGAGATTTACGGTCGGTCCGAAGACGAATTGCTTTCTTACGACGGCACCGAGTATTCGCTTGCCCATCCCGACGACCGCGACCACGCGAAGGACGTTATCGAAGCTGCGCAGGTGTCGCGCGAACCCTATGACCTGGAGTATCGCATCGTCAGACCCAACGGCGAGGTCAGGTGGGTTCGTGAAATGGGCGAGACGATCGCTGGCGACGGTGAGACCGCGCAGCGAGGCATCGGCGCGGTTCTCGACCTGACCGATATCCGTCGGACCCAGCGGGACCTTGAGGAACAACGGACGGTTCTGGCCGTCGCGCAAAGCGTCGCACGGGTCGGCCATGTGATCTACGACCTCGACCTCGACCGGGCGGTGGACTGCTCCGATGTCGCCGCCGAAATCGTCGGCGTCGAGCGCGAAGACATGCTGCTACCGTGGGAGGACGAACTTCGTCTGTATGTACATCCCGACGATCGCGACTATGTGGCCGCAGCCTATCGACGCGGTGAAGCAACCGGTAAGCCCCTCGACATCGAATACCGGATGATCCGTCCCGACGGGCAAGTTTGTTATGTGAACGAGGTCGTGCATCGCCTGGAGCAGGACGGCCGGCGAACAAACCGGGAGATCTCGACCATCCAGGACATAACCGCACGCAAGCAGATCGAGCAGACATTGCGCGATTTGAAAGAGCAGGCCGAGGCGGCGAATGACGCGAAGTCGCGTTTCCTGGCGACCATGAGCCACGAAATCCGCACGCCCATGAATGGTATTCTGGGCATGGCGAACTTGTTATCGGAGGCCGACCTCGACCGCGAACACGCGCGTTACGTCAGCAACATGCGCCAGTCGGCCGAAGCGCTGCTGACGATCATCAACGACATCCTCGACCTGTCCAAGATCGAAGCCGGCAAGATGGATTTGGAGATTGCCGCGTTCGAGCTGGAGGATACGGTCACCAGCGTCATTGACCTGCTCTATCCCATCGCATCGGCAAAAGACCTGGTGATCGGCGCGCATGTCGCCGCCGACGTCCCGGCGATGCTGTCGGGTGATGCGGGCAGGGTTCGTCAAATCCTGCTCAACCTGCTCGGCAACGCGCTAAAGTTCACCGAGAGTGGCGGCGTAACCGTGGATGTGTCGACCTGCAATGGCGGCGATGGCGCTAGCCGCATGCTGCGGTTTACCGTCGCCGACACCGGCATCGGTATTCCCGATGACGCGCGCGAACGCCTGTTCGACATGTTCACCCAAATCGATCCGTCCTCCGGACGCTCGCGCGGCGGTACCGGGCTGGGGTTGGCGATATCGCAACGCCTGGTCAGTATGATGCACGGCGATATCGGTTTTGATTCGACGCCACAGAAAGGTTCGACGTTCTGGTTCACCGCCAAGTTCGACACGGTCGCTGGCGCTTCATCACCAAAGGACAAGCCACTTGCCGAGTGGCAGGTGCTGCTGATTGACGACACCGACGTCGGCAGTGCGCTGATCAAACGCCAGCTCGGAACGGCAGGCGCCAGCGTCGACGTGGCGCGGTCCGGGACCGTCGACAAGATCGGTATGGGAGGTAGCGGCCACAGCGCCATCCTGATCGGTCACCTTGCCGCCAACGCCGACGTCGCCGGCGAGGTGCGGCGCGTCAGCGCCATGACGGATCATGACAGCGCTCGGCTCGTCAGCGCGGTGCCCATCGGCGTCAACGTCTCGTCGCAAGACGGCGCCGATGGCTTTGTCCAGGTACCCGTTCATCAGCGCGATTTGGTTCCCGCCATTCTGGGCACCGACAGTGCCGCCACCAAACAAGCGCGATCACAAGCCAAGGCAAGCGACACCGCACAGCCCGGCAAGGGACGCCGCCTCCTGTTGGCCGAAGACAACCGGGTCAACCAAATGGTGACGGTCAAGATTCTCGAATCAGCCGGTTATCGCGTCGATATCGCCAATAACGGCCTGGAAGCGCTGGATGCCGCACGCAAGCAGCCCTACGACCTCGTCTTGATGGATTCCAGCATGCCGGAAATGGATGGTATCGAAGCGACCCGGCGGATGCGCCGCCTGGGCAACAGCTTCGCCGATATCCCGATTATCGCGCTGACAGCCGATGCGCTGCGGGGCGACAGAGCGCGTTATCTGGAGGCCGGCATGTCCGACCATCTAGCCAAACCGGTGCGGAAGCCGGAGTTGTTGGCGGCCATCGCGCGTTGGCTGCCGCCCCAACCGGCAAGCGAGCACAACCGGCCCAACACCCAATAGGCCGAGCTTCTCGGACAGACTCAAGCCTTGCTGACCACCACGCCTGGAAACCGCTCGCTGAGAGCGGCCAGCGCCTCATCAATCATGCCGTGAAGCTCGGACGTCTGCGCCAGGGCCCGATCAGTCTCGTCACCGCGACAGTCCAGCATGATGCTGCGCGCCGCCTTACCCAGGCGCATGGCGCCGAATGTCGTCACCATACCGGCCATTTCATGCGCGGCCCGTTCCAGGCGATCGATGTCGACAGCCTTTTGGGCGGCCGCGACTTCGCCGGCAAGCCGCTCGACCGCTTCCACAAACTCGCTGATCAGTTCGATAAAATCACCTTCGCTGGTGGAGCGATGAATCTCCTCCAGAACTGACGTGTCGAGTGTTGGTTCCGTATCCTCAGGCATGGCCGCGATCCCAATCGCTGAACCTTACCGCGCTCACCGACCATCTGATCATCACAGGTTGACGATTTCAAACACTCAACAACACATCAGTGCCTTCGCGGCGTCGTGGCAAGACCTGTGACGGCCATGCGAACCCGGTCACCGCTGCATCCATCGCAGCGGCGCCGAACAACAATCGATGTTTACAGTGAAGAAACCCCGCGGCGGCACCGGGCCTAGAGCAGCCTCGCCGGTATTGATGGAGTCGCGAAGCTCGCCATCCAAACGGGAGCTTCCCTAGTGGATGGCGTGGGTGGTTCCCGTAAGGAAGGCGATCAGGTCGATAATCGACTTGGTGCTAGTCCCTTTGCGGACAAGCGCCCAGGCACCATCGGGAAGCGCACCGATGGGAAGCGCCACACTGGCGTTTTCGCTGATCAGCACCACTGTCGTGCCCGGTGTGTCATCCCGCGCGACGCCCTCTTCGACAGCCGCCGCATGCGTACCGTCACCGGCATCGATCAAAACCATGCCGCTATCGTGTCGACGTTCGCCCTGGGGACCGCCGCGACTTGGATGGAGCGCCGGCTGGGTGACGTCGTAGCCGGTCTGCTCTAGCAACCCGATCAGTTCGCCACGGACCTCATCGCTCATACCGACGATAAATGCACACGGTGGTACCGACATACCCTTATCTCCCCACTGCGGACCGATTGGGATTGGAACAATCCGAACCTTGGCGCCGCTTACCTGCGCTCTGCCTGTTAGGTATGGGGTTGGACGTCGCCGGTTGCTGCTCAATCCCGCAAGGAGTCTGTGCATCGCGCTATCGGCACGCACCGGTTCGATATGAGCAATGGTGGGCGACGAAGTGAGGAGAAATCGCGCTCTCAGCGCGTGTGCGCGATCACAGTTCGGTGGATTTGCCCGCCGACGGTCCGAATGTTGCGTGGTTCAGACCGCATCACGCGAACGCGCTACGTCGAACTGTTCTAATGCTGTTTGGGCAGGATCCTGTCGTGGAGCACACCGACCATGTCGTTATAGGCGTCGACATACGCCTTGACCGCGCTCTCGATCTCCTCGTCGCCGAAGTACTCGGCTGTTTCCATGAGCTTGAGGATCTCCGTCGGCGAGAGATTGCGGGCCATCTGGTAGATCGCGTTCAGGCCCTGCTTGGTCTTGGAGAGATCGAACTCGATGCCGTCGCAGAATTTCAGGCCGAACTCAGTGCCGCTGCTTTTCCAAACGACGTCGCACTGAAACTCCTCGCCATTGCTGAAGCGCAGCGAGACCCGATCGGGAATGTCGACCGGCGCTTCGATGACAAACTTGGCGCCGTTGTCAGAAATGTTCCTGACCAGCCCGCTCACGCTTGAGGCGCGGTTGTTGAATACGAGATCCGCGCGTTTCAGTGATTTGCGGCGCTCGTCGGTTCGGCGGTTAAAACTCTCACGTTGTCCAAACGTCACGACACATACTCCTGGCTCACAAGCCCATCTAGGGTGTCCTGCAGCTCGGCTCCTCACCACCGAGAATTGGTGGCATCATACCGAATTGTCCACACCCAAGCGTATTCCGCCTGTCAAATCATGCGCTTAGGCGCTGAACGCGCGAAAAACGCCGCCACAGTGGGTTACGGCCGCTACGCTGAAAAGGATACACCTTTCGATACGTCAACGGCACGCAAAACACTGTCGAACCGGCGGGAGTATGCAAACCCGTTGGGGATCGTTAACCCAACGTGGTGACGTTCTAGAGAATGACGGGTTCGGCGCGCACCCGGCCCGTTGTCGGTTCCGGTTCCGGGATTGCGTCTCTGCCGGTTTGACCAGCGCCGACCTCGTCATAGATAGCCGAGAGCCACAAACGCAGTTCCGCGCCAACCACGAAAACGCAGCCGGCGAGGCCAAGTCCGGCGCCGAACAGCACCAGCGTGACCTTTGCCACCAATCGATCGATCTCAGGTGATTGACCACCTGGCGCCATGCCGGTCATCAAGACGCCGGACACCGCCGCGGCAATGCCGACGATCATCAGCAACCATCCAAAAAACTTCATCGCTTTCCCCACTCTGCGACCCCTGCGAATCGTGACACCTGTTGACCGCACAATTGAGGCGGTAAAAGGGCAGAACCGGTAGAGACATGCGGTCGGAAAATTAATAGACCGTTAACCAAAGCACGGTCTCGTCAATGATTTGGTAAGGTTTTATTTACTCTCTCATTTATATTTACTTCTTTAGTTGTAATTCATGACGGCGAACACAGACATTCGCCAGCCCCTATACCAATATTTGTCACAGAGCCTAGCTCGACATGGGGATCAGACATTGGAAACAGGAGACACAAAACCTTCGGAGACACCCATGGCTGGCAAGTCCAATGAAATCTGGGAAGTCGGCGGTCAGGCGTTCACGCTGCATGTCAAACCCGGCGACTTCTTTGTCGTCGACGAGAACGGAAGGCTCTGCCTTCAGCAGGAACGCACCCCCCTTGCAATCGTTAGCGAACCCGTTGAGATCACGCGCGACAAGGGCGATGTCGTGGTCGGCGTCGCACCGCGCGAGATGAGACAGACGGACCGAATCTTTGAGATCGATCCCGGCAGAATGCGCCGGCCGTTCCCCGCACACGCCGCGATGTCTCGGCCTAGCTAGAGCGGACCTGCTCGACCGGTCGGCACCACAAACCAGATCCGAAAAAAGGCGGCGTTCCGCATCGAGGGAACGCCGCCTTTTCTTTCTATGTCGTCTAAGCACGTGACGACCTGACCGATGTGATCTGGAGTTCAGCTAGGATCAGGGCCCGCGAACGGCGGAATCGTCACGCGGCAACTAGGACTGCTCCGGCAGAATGCGGTCGCTGTAGATTTTCACGACCTGATCATAGGAAGCGATGAAGCCCTTCATGATCGACTCGATTTCCTCGTCACCGAAGAAACCGACCTTTTCCATCAGCTGATAGAGCTCGCGCGGCGACTGGCTCTTGGTGAAGCTGTGCACGGAGTCGACGCAGTCCTTGGTCTGCGATTTCTCGAACTCGTTCGTGTCCTTGAAGTGCAGGCCGAACTCGGTGCCCCCGACATCACGCACGACCTCGCAGTCGAACTCATCGCCGTTGCAGAACTGCAGGACGACGTCGCGCGGCAGATCCAGAGGAAAGTCGACGAAGAAGTTAGCGCCGGTGCGCGATATGTTGCGGACCAGGCCGGTCGCGCGTTGCGACGTCTCGCCAAAATAGATCGCCGCCTGGCTTAATACCTCGCGGCGCGGTTCGCGCCTTCTGTCGTCTCGTTCGCGTCGTCCAAACGACATTACCAGTCTCCTGCTTCGCCGCGGCGGGCCCGACATGGCGCGTCGCGCCGCTGCCTTTTAGCCCCCACGTCCCCTTGGTCATCTTGTCCCTGGATCAGATTGGATCATTTTGCCCGCAATGAGAGTGACCGGCCGCACAAATCTGCGCAGCACTGTCGGGACATGGGCCCAAAGGCCCACGTCGATCACATGAAACCCGCAGAGTACTGCGCATTCCGACCCATTGGACATGACACCTGTACGGCCATCACAGATTAGCTTGATCAATATACTAAAACTTTAGTATATTGCTGTCATGACGACACGCTTGCTCATTCTCTGGCTGCTCAGCGAACACCCGCGCCACGGCTATCAGATCAAGTCGATCCTGACCGATCCCGGGCTGGCGTTTTGGTTTCCGATAGAGGACGCCTCGATCTACGCCATGCTGCGCTCCCTGACGAAGCAGGGACTGGCGCGTGTCGCCGGCGAAGAACGGGTCGGCAAACGGCCCAGCCGGACGCTTTACAAGATTACGCCCCAAGGCCGCGCTGCACTGGCCGCCGAACTGGCGAACGCCTGGGGTGGCGTCACTGAGAACGGCCGGCCCATTCACGCGGTCCTGGCAGCGCGCGATGAGTTCGAACCCTATGAGCTTTGTGACGGCCTCAAGGCCCGCCTCAGTGCCTTGTCGGCCCGGCGCGAACGCCTCGATGTCTTGTCATTGCGAGCACCCAGCCCCTTCCTAGCGCGGCGCGAGGCCGCCCTGCTGGACGCCGAGATTGCCTGGGCCGAGCAAGAGATTGCCGATCTAACAACGACAAACGTGGGAGCAAGACCATGAACGATAAGCCGGTGGACACCCAGATCATTGCCAACCTAGTGGTGCGTGACGACCAAGGCCGCGTGCTCTTCGTGCGCTACGATCCCGAAAACGAGAAGTGGTGGCTGCCCGGTAACGATGTCGAGCCGTTCACCCACCCCGACGACACCGCCGCCAAAACGCTGGCCGATCTGCCCGGCCTGGACGCCGGCGCGCCGAAGCTGAACCACGTCGAATCCTTCCGCGGCCGGCGCGGCTGGCATCTGGTCTTCCACTATGATGTCACCGCGACGGGCAACCCCAGCGGCGGCCCGGAGGCCGCTTGGTTCGCCAGCGACGACCTGCCCCGCACCATGCACGGCGGCTGGGAAAAGCAGGTCGTCGCCACGGTGCTGGGCATCGACTGAACCCGCGCCATTGCGGGAGAGCGCGCGGTCCCGTATCAGTAGCCGGACGACGTTTCACCTAGACCGGCACAGCATGGCGCACCTTGATCGCGTTATCCTGAGCGGCGCGTCCTGATCCCGGCGCGATGGCTCAGCCCCAGCATTACCTCGGCATCTTCGAGGGCCATTTCGATCCCGCCGTCGCCATCGTGCGCGACGGCCGTCTGATCGCCTATGCGGAGGAAGAACGCTTCATCCGCAACAAGCACGCCTATCGCGTCTATCCCGCGCGGTCCCTCGCCTATTGCCTGGAGGCAGCCGGCATTGGTCCCGGCGATGTCGCGGGCATAGGCATCAACTGGGATGTCGAGGCCTATGGCGACGGCCGCATGGCGGCGTTCTTCGACGAGATGGCAGCGGCCTGGCCGCTCGACCCCGCGACCAAGGGCTGGCAGCGCGGCATGCTCGCCAACTTCAATCCCGATGCCATGACGGGGCGCCACGCACGCGCCTGGCGGTCCGCGTTCGGATCGGTCCCGATGCCGGAGCTGGTCGCCATACCCCACCACTTCACCCATGCCGCCCACAGCTATCTGCAATCGCCGTTCGACAAGGCGGTATGCCTGACCATCGACGGGTCGGGCGATCAGCACTGCACGGTTGTCTGGCGTTGCGACGGCGAGACGATCACGCCGATGCGCGAGATCGTCATGCCGCATTCGCTTGGCTGGTTCTATGCGGCGTTCACCGAGTACCTGGGGTTCGAGGCCTATGACGGCGAATACAAGGTCATGGGGCTCGCCGCCTATGGCCGCCCCGACAACGATCTGGCGGCCAAGGTCGCCACGATCCTGCATCCCGATGATGACGGAATCGAATACCGGCTCGATCCAAGCTTCATCCACTATGGACCGCGCAACTGGTCGGACCGTTTCACCGATCATCTGCCCGAGCTCTTCGGCCGCGCGCCACGTCTGAAGAACGAACCGATCGAGGACTGGCACCAGGATGTCGCCTTCGCCGTGCAGAGCGCGCTTGAGCAGGCGGTCGAGCCGCTGGCGCGCTGGGCGCTGAAGGAGGCCGGCACCGGCAATCTGTGCATCGGCGGCGGCGTCGGCCTGAACGTCAAGATGAACACGCGCCTGCACGCCCTGCCCGAGGTCGAGCACGTCTTCGCGCAACCCTTGTGCAGCGACGGCGGGGCTGCCGCCGGCGCCGCGCTCGCCGCGTGCTGGCAAAAGACCGGTGCCCATCCCGAGCCGCTACGGCTGCTGGCGACGGGGCCGGAAAACACCGATGGCGAAATCGAAGCGACGCTGAAGCTGTGCGGTCTCGCTTACGAAAAGCCCGACGACATTGCCGAGGCGGTGGCCGACGACCTGGTCGCCGGCCGCGTCGTCGGCTGGTTCCAGGGCCGCATGGAGGCGGGACCGCGCGCGCTCGGTCAGCGCAGCATCCTGGCCGACCCGCGCAAGGTCGAGGCGCGCGACCGGGTCAACGCGGTCATCAAGTACCGCGAATACTGGCGACCGTTCTGTCCCTCGATCACCGCGGAGTCGGCGGAACGTTACCTGACGTCCTATGACGACGCGCCGTTCATGATCATCGCCTTCGACGCGACCGAGGCGCTGAAAGAGGACGCGCCGGCCATCGTCCATGTCGACGGCACCGCGCGCGTCCAGATGGTGCACAAGGACGTGCTGCCGCTCTATCATCGCCTGATCAGCTGCTTCGAGGCACGCACGGGGGTCGCCGCCTTGCTCAACACGTCATTCAACGTCAAAGGCGAACCGGTGGTCTGCACGATCCATGACGCGCTGCGCACGTTCTTCGCGACCGGCATGGATACGCTTGCCGCCGGCAGCTTCCTGTTGAGGAAGCCGAAGGAAAGCGTGGTGACGTCATGAGCGCCCAAGGCGTCCTGGTCATCGCGCCCCACCCCGACGACGAGACGCTGGGCGCCGGCGGCACCATGGCGCGCTGCGCCAAGGCGGGCCACAAGGTGACGGTCCTGACCGTCGCCGCGCACATGCCGCCGCTCTACAGCGAAGAGGTTCACCAGCAGACGATCAGCGAGGCCAAGCAGGCACACGCCATCCTGGGCGTCGCGGAATCACGGTTCCTGGACATTCCGGCGGTCTACGTGCGCGACCAGCCGGTGCCGGAACTGAACGGCGCCATCATGAACGCGGTGAAGGAGGTCAACCCGGCCGCCGTGTTGTGCTGTTACCCCGACCGCCATGTCGACCACCGCGTCATCTTCGACGCCGTCATGGTCGCGACGCGCCCGGTCGGCGCGGGCGCCGGCATCACACTGGACGCCGCCTTCGAGACGCTGTCGGAGACACACTGGAACGCACCCCACATTCAGCCCAACTTCACGCCCAACTGGGTCGTCGACATCACCGAGACCATCGACACCAAGCTTGAGGCGCTGGCCTGCTACGGCAGTCAGATCCCGCCCTTCCCGGCCGCCCGCAGTGTCGAGGCGCTGCGCGCGCTCTCCGTCT
>JBCCIS010000044.1 GCA_039028155.1 Pseudomonadota bacterium | reverse complement strand
CGTGATGATCCGCTTCTGATCATGGGCCGTCGACCAGGCCGGGCGAATGCCCGGCACCACGAGCAGGAAATCGTCACCGCAGCGCCGACGCAGCTCGCGGATCTCATGAGCCGAACACACGACGCCGTCGACACCGCATTCCTGAGCCAGATCGGCCAGTTTCAACACCTGGTCGGCAACCGGGCTTTGCACCCCGATCGTGGCCAGGTCGCTGTCGTCGAAGCTGGTCAGGACGGTCACGGCGATCACCTTGGGGCGGCGCCCACCATGCTGCTCGCCTGACCTGACGGCCGCCGCCATGGCGCCGCGCATCATGGCCGAGCCGCCACTTGCATGGATCGTGGTCATGAATGGCAGGATATCGGCCATGCCCCGGACGGCACCGGCGACCGTGTTCGGGATGTCATGAAGCTTGAGATCGAGAAACAACGGGTGCCGGTCCGCGACGACCTGGCGGACACCTTCGGGTCCGTGCGAACTGAAGAACTCCAGCCCCAGCTTCACGCCGCCGACCTTGCCGGAAAGGCTCTTCGACAACGCAATTGCCAGGTCCAGATCGGTCGTGTCGATCGCGCACAGCAGGCGAGACACGGCGTTGGGCTGCGCCATGACATCTTCCCCCATATCCACATACCATCGGCGCTTCTCAGCGGGCGCCTGTCTTGGCCGGTCTTATAGCAGATTGGCGGGGCCGACGGCAGCCCCATCGCGAAGGCTGGGCTATCCGGCGTTCCGGCTGAACCGCTCAACCAACAGTCGCGCGACGCCCAGATCCAGGTGACCGCCGCCGCCGTTCTTGAACAATGTGATCTCATCGGCACTTTCGCGCCCTGAAACCGTACCCCGACTGAGCTCGAACAGGTCGCCGACAATGTCCTCTTCGGTCATGACGCCGCTGTCGACAGGCGTCTTGATGTCGCCGACCTTGCCCACGGTGAACCAGCGGGAATCCACATAGACTTTCGCCCGCCGTATGCACTCGTCGTCGGATTCCCGCATCTCAGGCTGGTAGCCGCCGACCAGGTCCAGATGGGCGCCGTGCTTGAGCCACGCGCCCTCGATCAACGGCTGCTGGGCCATGGTGGCGCACGAGATGACGTCGGCCTCGCGCACCGCCGCCTCCAGATCCGCGGTCGCGCGGACAGTGATGCCGTCAAGGCTGAGCGTATCCGCGACGTTCTCCGCACGCGGACCCGTCCGGTTCCACACCCAGACCTCGCGGATCGACGGCCTGATCGCCGTATGAGCCATGATCAAATGGGGCGCCATGGCGCCGGCGCCGGCCATCAGCATGACCCGGGCGTCCTCGCGCGCCAGGAAACTGGCGCCGGTCGCCGAATCGCCCGCGGTCTTGCGCAAAGTGAGCGCCGTGCCGTCGATGATGGCGCTCGGTTCACCCGTGGCACCATCGAACAGCGCGTAGACGCCTTGAACGGTCGGTAGGCCGGTATCGGTCCGCTCGTTCTCCGGAAACACGCTCACCAGCTTGACGCCGATTGCCTGACCGCGCTGCCAGGCCGGCAGCAACAGGAAGCCGTCGGTGCCGGCGGCGTGGTTTGGCTGGGTCATGTAGACGTCGCGGATGTCGTCGATGTCCTGGCGGTGGAAGGCCTTCAGGCCCTCGACGACGCTGGGATAGTCGAGCAGATCGTGCACCGCATCAGCGGCGATGTGTTTCATGGAACCGCGGTATCAGGCGGCGGGCAATTGGTCGACGGGTGCGCTCTTCTGGCCGGAAGACGGCGCGGGCAGCGCCGGCCCATCGGCTTTCTTCAAGCGCTCCTCGGCATCCTTGAGCGACGTTTCAAGCTCGTTGACCCGCCGGCGGCGTTCGCGGGCGCGACGCCTGGTACCGTGGCCGGCCATCCAACCCAGCAGGCCGCCGACCCCAACGCCAATCACGAAGATGGCGAAGACGAGCAGAAACAGCGGGATCGACATTTCGAACGGCAGCGGCGAAAAAGAGACGAGGACGCCATCCCGGTTCGAAATGGAAAAGACGATAAGAATCAACCCGATAGGGAGTGCGATCAGCCAGTAGAGAAGTTTCGATGCCGGCTGCACGGCGACCTCAGGCGTCCGACGACGCCTTGTTCAGGCGCTCCCGCAACTCCTTGCCCGTCTTGAAGAACGGCAGGAACTTCTCAGCGACACTGACGGTCTCGCCGGTGCGCGGATTGCGGCCGATGCGGGCATTGCGCTTGCGCACGGAAAATGAGCCAAAACCGCGCAATTCGACCCTATCACCGCGCGACAGGGCGCCCGAGATCTCATCGAAAACGGTATTCACGATACGCTCGACATCGCGCTGATATAGATGCGGATAGCGTTCCGACAAGCGCGCGATCAGTTCTGATTTGGTCATCCGGCACCCTAGTCTCTGACCCAACCCTGCGAGAGACGCTGGGACCGGTTACCTAAAAAACCGCCGCAATCGCCTCGTCAGTGCAGGTCAGGTTGCCAGACGGCAACCAGACCGTCAAGTGTAAGTGGTTCTGGCAACAGGCTTTTTCCAGTTTCCTTGAACATGGCGACGAGCCAGCTCTCGTCTTCGCCATAGGTCACGTCGACGACCGGGAGGTTGCCGTTAACACCGTGTTCGTCGCTGAGCCAGGCAAGCGCGTCCGGCTCGCCGCCGATCGCGTCGATCAAACCGTTGTCGACCGCCTGACGGCCGGTGAAGACCCGGCCATCGGCGAGGACCGAGAGCGCCTCGGCATCAAGATTAGGCCGTCCCGTCTGCACCATGCCAACAAAGATCGTCTGCATTTCATCGACGATGACCTGGGACCAGGCCCTGGCCGCCGGCAGTGTCTCCTCAAACGGCGACGGTTGGCCCTTCAGCGGATCGCTCTTGATCGCCTCGGGCTCGATCCCGATGCTTTCCAGCAGGCCAACCACGTTGGCCGACTGCATGATGACACCGATCGAGCCGGTCAATGTGCCTTCGCGCGCGACGATATGATCGCCGGCGACGGCGACCATGTAGCCAGCGCTGGTCGCAAGACCTTCCATGACCGCGACCACCGGCTTCTGTTCGGCCACTTCAGCGATTGCGTGATAGAGCGCCTCGCCGCCGACAAATGTGCCGCCGGGGCTGTCGATACGGATGACCAATGCCTTGACCGCACCGTCGGTCGCGAGGTCGCGAACCGCGTTATCGCGATCGACGTCATTGGCGATCACGCCGGTCACCGACAGCCGCGCGATACGGTCGCCAGCCTCGTCGTTAACCAGTTTTTCGGCGAAGACCAGGTAAACCGCCACGGCAACGGCAATCACGAACAGCGCCTGCCAGAAGCGGACGCGGCGTTTAAGCCGCTGGCGCGAGATCAGGCGTTGTGTGTCCATCACCATGGCGGTGCTACCTCGTTGGCTCAGGCGTCCTTCTTGGCCTCGTCGTCACCCTCCGCGGCTTCTTCGGCGGCGGGTTCCGCATCGGCCTCGGCGGCGTCACCATCGGTCGCCGCTTCCGCTTCGGCTTCAGGCTCGGCGTCGCTGGCTTCCGGCTCCGGCTCGGACGGGGTCTCGGGCTCGCCGGCACCCGACGCTTCCTTGGCCGACAACGCCGCGCCAAGAATATCGCCCAGTGTGGCACCGCTGTCGGCGGAGCCATACTCCTTCATCGCCTTCTTCTCCTCGTCGATCTCAAGGCCCTTGATGGTCAGGCCCAGCTTGCGCGTCGCCTTATCGACCGAGGTGATCTTGGCATCGACCCGGTCGCCGGCAGCAAAGCGGTCGGGCCGCTGTTCGCTGCGCTCGCGCGACAGATCGCCCTTGCGGATGAAGCCCTGAACGGCGTCGTTGACCAGAACCTCGATGCCGTTCTCCATGATCCGCGTCACCTTACAGGTGACGATCGAACCACGCTTCAGGCCGCTCATGGCCTCCGACATCGGGTCGGAGCCGAGCTGCTTGATGCCCAGGCTGATGCGCTCCTTTTCGGTGTCGATGTCGAGCACCTTGGCGCGCACCTGGTCGCCCTTCTTGAAGTCCTGGATGGCTTCCTCGCCCGACTTCTCCCAGGAGATGTCGGACATGTGGACCATGCCGTCCAGATCGTCGCCCAGATCGACGAACAGGCCGAACTCGGTGATGTTCTTGACCTCGCCCTCGACCTCGCTCTCGACCGGATGGCTCTCGGCAAAGTGCTCCCACGGGTTCTCCATGGTCTGCTTGATGCCCAGGCTGATGCGCCGCTTGTCCTCGTCGACGTCCAGGATCTCGACTTCGACTTCCTGACTGGTCGAGATAATCTTGCCCGGATGGACGTTCTTCTTCGTCCAGCTCATCTCCGACACGTGAACCAGGCCCTCGATCCCGGGCTCCAGCTCCACGAAGGCGCCGTAGTCGGTGATGTTGGTGACCCGGCCCGTGTAGCGCGCGCCGACCGGATACTTGGCGGCGACACCTTCCCACGGATCGGCCTCAAGCTGCTTCATGCCCAGGCTGATGCGCTGAGTCTCAGGATTGAAGCGGATGACCTGGACCTTGACGGTCTGGCCGATGCTGAGCGCCTCGGTCGGATGGTTGATGCGCCGCCACGAGATGTCGGTGACGTGCAGCAGGCCGTCAACACCGCCCAGATCGACGAAGGCACCGTAGTCGGTGATGTTCTTGACCACGCCTTCCAGCACCTGGCCTTCGGTCAGGCCGGCGATCAGCTCGGCACGCTGGCCGGCACGCTGATCTTCCAGGACCGAGCGCCGCGAGACGACGATGTTGCCGCGCCGGCGGTCCATCTTCAGAATCCTGAACTCGTGCTCGTCGCCCATCAGGGGCGCGATATCGCGCACCGGGCGGATATCGACCTGGCTGCCCGGCAGGAACGCCAGGGCGCCGCCCAGGTCGACGGTGAAACCGCCCTTGACCCGGCTGACAATATAGCCTTTGACGCGGTCGCTTTCGTTGAAGGCGATTTCCAGCTGGTTCCACGATTCTTCGCGGCGTGCTTTCTCGCGCGACAGAACGGCTTCACCGTTACGGTTTTCCATCCGCTCGATGAAAACCTCGACCTCGTCGCCCACATTGATATCCGGCTTGCCGCCGGGCGGCGTGAACTCGCGCAAGGGAATGCGGCCCTCGGCCTTCAATCCCACATCGATCAGGGCGGCGTCGTTCGTGATGTCGACCACCTTACCCCTGACCACCGAGCCTTCCATGATATCGACCCGGTCGAGGAACTCGTTGAACAGCTCCTCAAAATTCTCTTCGGTTGCGGGCACGTCAGCGCCCTCAACGACGTCGGTATTCGCCATGATGTCTCCTGTTGATTCTGGAAGCCCTCGGGCTTCCCGGCGTCGGCTTTGGATTTCACCCATTCGGGCGAGGCCGACACCTCACCGGCCTTTTGCGGCCGGGGCTGTCACCAGCTCGTGATTGCGGCGCTTATATATAGATGAGCGGCTACGGGTTCAACTGTTGATCGACAAGGGTTAACGCGGCCTCCAGCGCCTGATCGGCGTCCATTTGGGAGGTATCGAGCAGGATCGCATCCTCGGCCTGGCGCAAAGGCGCCGTCGCCCGCTCCGTGTCCTGGCGGTCGCGAGCGGCGAGATCGGCGGCCACCTGGTCGCGGTCGACGCTCGCATCGCGCTGCTTGAGCTCAAGATAGCGCCGTTCGACGCGGGACAGCTGGTCGGCGGTCACAAAGAACTTCACCGTCGCGTCCGAGCAGACGACGGTGCCGATATCGCGCCCGTCGATGACGGCCCCGGGTAGCTCGGCGGCAAAAACGCGCTGAAACGCCAGCAGCGCCTGGCGGACATCGGGATAGGCCGCGACTTGAGAAGCCGCCTTGCCGACTACCTCCTGGCGGAGGTTATCGCGGTCGAGATCGCCGGCATCGAGATCGCGCGCGCACGCCGCCGCAGCAGCGGCATCGCCGGGATCGCCGCCCGCCGCCAAGAGCCTCGCAGCCGTCGCGCGGTAGAGCATGCCGCTATCCAGGTGCCTGAGGCCCAAGCGTTCGGCAAGGCCGCGCGCCAACGTCCCCTTGCCGGCAGCCGTCGGGCCGTCAATCGCGATGACGAGCGGCGCCGTCACTGTTCGAACCGCGCGCCCAACCCGGTCATTAGGTCCAGAAAGTCGGGGAAGCTGGTCGCGATCGGTGCCGGGTCGTCGATGGTTACCGGCCGCTCGGCGGCAAGCCCCAGGATCAGGAAACTCATGGCGATGCGATGGTCCAGATGGGTCGCGATCGGCTTGTTGTTGCCGCCGGGCACCCGGCCGGCGCAGCCATCGATGATCAACCCGTCCTCAAGTTCCTCGACGACGACACCGGCGGCCTTCAATCCGGTCGCCATGGTGGCCAGACGGTCGCTTTCCTTGATCCGCAGCTCCTCAAGACCGCGCATGACGGTTCGGCCCCGCGCGGCTGACGCGGCAACCGCCAGGATCGGGTATTCGTCGATCATGGTCGGCGCGCGTTCGGCAGGCACCTCGACGCCGGCAAGGTCGCCGCCCTTGATCCGAACATCGGCGACCGGTTCGCCGCCTTCCTCGCGCTGATTCTCCAAGATCAGATCGGCGCCCATTTCCTGGAGTGTCACGATCAGCCCCTTACGCAGCTGATTGACGCCGACACCGGTAACCGTCACCTCAGCGCCGGGCAAGAGCGCCGCGGCCACCAGCGGAAACGCCGCCGAAGAGGGATCGCCCGGCACCGCGATAGCTGTCGGCGTCAGCTCCGGCTGCCCGGTGACCGTAATGACAAAGGCCCCGTCGTCACGCGGCTCGACACGCACATCGCCGCCGAACGCGCGGATCATGCGCTCGGTATGGTCGCGGCTCGCGGCGGTTTCGATCACGCGGGTCTCGCCAGGCGCGTGCAGGCCCGCCAACAGGACCGCCGATTTGATCTGCGCGGACGCAACCGGCGTCTCGTAGGTGATGGGCATCAGGAAGTCGCTGCCCTTTACCGTCATGGGCAGGCGATCACCTTCGCGGCCCTCGAAGGTCGCGCCCATGGCCTCAAGCGGTCGGGCGATGCGCCCCATCGGTCGCTTGCGCAGCGAAGCGTCACCGGTGAAGACCGACGCAAACGGATGACCGGCGGCGAGCCCCATCAGCAGGCGCACGCCGGTGCCGGAGTTGCCGAGGTCGATGACGTCATCGGGCTGCTTGAGCCCACCCACGCCGCGCCCCCAGATGCGCCAGACACCACCATCGTCGCGGCCGATCTCGGCGCCAAAGGCGCGCATAGCCTCGGCGGTGGCCAGCACGTCCTCACCTTCCAGCAGACCCCTCACCACGGTCTCGCCGACCGCGAGGCCGCCCAGCATCAGTGCGCGGTGTGAAATCGACTTGTCACCGGGCACGGCGACGACGCCCGAGAGGCCGTCTGCGGGGTGCGCCGCGATGGCTGTATTCGGCGGTGGCGATGGCTGGTTCATGGCGGCCTTCTAGCACGGGCCGCCTTGATCGTGTAATCGCTTCATCGCTGGCGCGATTTTGATTTTGACAGGCGTCCCGCAAATGGATATTGGGCCGCTCCAATCTTTCGATATGGCAGGTTCGGGAGGTACCGCAGTGGCGAAACCTGAATGGGGAACCAAACGTGTGTGCCAGAGTTGTGGCGCAAAGTTCTACGACATGTTGCGCGACCCGATCGTCTGCCCGAAATGCGAGACCGTGTTCGAGCCGGAGGTCAAACAGCGCAAGACCCGGGCACCCAAGGCAGCAGCGGCGGTCGCCGCCGCCGCGCCGGAAGCGGCCAAGAAGGAGGAGGCGACCGGGGACGTCGAGGGTCTGGAGATCGAGGCGGTCGACGACATCGAGGATGATGACGACGACAACGATGCCAATCTGCTGGGCGACGACGACGATGACGACGATAACCTCGACGATGTCGGCATTGGCGGCGGCAACGCCAGCGAGGAAGAAGACGACACCTGAGAACAAAGGTGTGACAGTTGTACCTTGAACCCGCGCCAATGCGGGCCTAGTTTCCAGCAGCCGCGCCCCACCGCGGCGATGTAACCATCAGAATACGGGGCCGTAGCTCAGTTGGGAGAGCGCTTGAATGGCATTCAAGAGGTCAGGGGTTCGACTCCCCTCGGCTCCACCATTCCTCCGATAAGCAACATCTGACCAAAAGCCGCGGGGCGTTGGATAGGTCGACCACACCCTGTCCGGCGGCCTGACCCTGGAGCGGATTAACCTGCGTTGGCGGCGTCGCGTCACTCTCGACCGATATCCGGCAAGGTGCCGACCGCCTCGATCTCCGACATCAGCGTTTTGTTGAAGTAACGTCCCAGCCATGACGTCGGTATGTTCTTGAGCACCGTGTTGCGCGCCACATAGCCCAGGCGGGACGCTGGAATGAACCACGAGGCCATGCGGCGGCTCCTCTCCTGCAACCGGTTCACCGCCGGTCTCAGCTGCGCGTCGTGCTTCGCAACGGCCCCGTGGACATCGTGCTGAGCGAGCTTCGAGGCCAGGATCACGGCCGAAGCCAGGGCCAGTCCGGCGCCCTGGCCCGAGACGAGGGTCAGACAGTGGGCGGCATCGCCCAGCAGCAGGACTCTGCCCTTTGACCAGGCCGGCATGTCGACCAGCGACATGTCATCGACGATGGGCACGGCATCAACGCGGGCGGTTTCGATCATCTGCAGGACGTCGGGGTGGTTCAGCTTGGCAACGTCGGTCAGGAGATCCCAGCGTTCATTCTCCGGGACGGCGCCGGTCACATGGCTACGCCATACCTGGACCGCCGCCAATCGGCCTTGTGCCAAGGTGTAGTATTCGGCGAGCTGGCCGGGTGTCGAATAGGATAGGAAATCGAACCCGAGGCCCAGGCTGTCAGGGAGGTCGTAGGCGGCGAACCGATAGCCAAGCGGCCGCAAAAAGGCGTCATCGTCACCAAAATGGCGCCGCCTGAGCGTCGAGCGGAACCCATCCGCCCCGATCATCAGGTCGGCGGTCAAGGTCTCGCCCGACGACAGCGACACCCGGACGGCCCCGCCGGTGTCGTCGACATCGGCGACCGTGGTCGCCAGACGCAGATCTACAACCGGTTTGACGAGACCTTCCAAGGTCGCGATCAGATCGGTCCGATGAAGCACCAGGAACGGCACATGGGCAAGAAAGTCGCGGTACCTGAGCCGCATGATTTCCCTGCCCCGCCGATCGAAGTAGACATTTTCGTCGATATCGCGCGCCACGGCCTCGAGCTGCGGCAGGATGCCCATGTCGCGGGCGGCCATGTAGCCGACCCCGGAAAGACCGACGAAATAGCCGCCCTGGCGTAGGTTGTCGGCCTTTTCCACCACGACCGATCGCCAGCCGACACGATGCAGGCAATAGGCGGCCGCCAGACCGGCCACGCCCGCGCCGCAGATGACCGCAAGGGGTCGTTCCATGGCTGGTGTGTCGACCCGCTGACGATCAGAAGCTGAGTGTGAGGCGCGCGCCGTAGTTGCGGCCCTCGCCGAGCTGGAAGAGATTGCCGAGGAACGGGCCGCCGTTAAATCCGTATACCGCGTAGGTCTTGTCGGTGATGTTGTCGATATAGGCGCTTGCCGAGACGTTCTCGTTGAACGTCCAGGTGATGCCGGCATCAAGCAGCGTGTAGCCGCCCTGACCGATCGTGTTGGTCTCGTCGAAATAGATCTCGCCGACATAGGTGATGCCGCCATGAACGGCGAGGTCGCCGTTCCGGGGCGCGATATCGAGGTCGTAGACGACGTTCAGGTTCGCCGTCACCGGCGGCGCGTAGGGCACGGTGTTGCCGGTAAGGTCGACACCGGGCGTTGTCGGATTGGCGTACTCGGTGAACTCGGTGTTGTTGAAAGCGAGGTTGCCGGTCACCGCAAGCTGATCAGTCGGATAGGCGGTCAGCATGAAGTCAATGCCCCGCCCCTCGACCTCGCCGACATTCTGCAGATACTGATTCGGCTGCAACCCGACGAAGAGCTGGTAGTCCTTGGTGATGTTGTAGTAGGCGGCGGCGGAGAACTCGAGAAGACCGTCCAGCGCCATGAGTTTCGTGCCGACCTCGAAGTTGTGGGTGTACTGCGGGTCATAGGAAAAGGCGATGTTCGCGGGCGAGACGTTGCGCGTGAATCCGCCGGCCTTGAAGCCGGTCGAATAGAGGCCGTAGACGCGCCAATCGTCCTCCAGGGCATATCCCAACGCGAACTTCGGTGAGACGGCGCTCCAACTGTCGCTGTTCGACAAGGTCACCGCGCCGACGGCCGTGGCGTCGGCCCGCTCGTAGTCGAAGCGCAGGCCGGGCGTTACATCCAGACGATCGGTCGCATGCCAGGTCGCCTCACCGAAGACGGCGTAGGTGTCGATCGTTTGCTGCGATGTCTGGAAGGCGGCGGGTACGTTGCGCTCGAAGTCCAAGCGCTGGGCATAAAGACCGACGACGTAGTCAATTGCGCGCTCGTCGTCCGGTACCGTCGCCAGACGCACTTCTTCGCTGAGCGTCCATTGGGTCTCCGGCGTGTAGGAACCGAAGATCGTGCGATCGAGGTCGCGGTCCTGATAGCCGGTAAAGGAGGTCAGCTCGGCAAAACCGAGATCGTAAGACACGGTCGCGCTGTAGCTGTTGGTGTCGAGCGTGTACTGCGAGCTAACGGGAAGAGCGATTCTGCGCTCGATATTGAAGGCTTGCACATACTGCTCCTCGTCGGAGCTGACGTCGTCGTGCGCGGCGGTCACCATGATATCCCAGGGGCTGTCATAGGGCGCATAGCGCAGACGCGCGCGTCCGTTCCAGATGTTGCTGTCGCCGATGGCCTTGTTCGTGACCGCCTGCCGGTATTCGCCCTGTTCCTTCATGCCGGCCAGCGCGAAATCCGCGAACAGCATTTCGTCGACGAGCGGAATGTTGACCAGAAGCGCGCCGTCGTGTTGCAGGTTGCCGTAGGAGCCCGTGGCATCGGCGCTCAGCACGTTGTCGGGTTTCCTGGTGACGATGTTGAACACGCCACCGACCGCGCCGCGGCCATACAACGTACCCTGCGGGCCATAGAGCAGTTCGACCTGCTCAAGCGCTTGCGGCAGCAACTGGCCGAACAGGGTCTGATCCTGAGGCAGGCCGTCGATGTAGATCTGCGTCGTCGGATTATAGAAGTCGACGGAGGACTGACCGCGGATCGTGACGTTGGTGTAGGCCCGGCTTGAACGCTGCCGGATATTGACGTCCGCGAAGACGCGGTCGAGCTGGTCGACCATGAGGAAGTCGCGACTGTAGAGCTCCTCTGGTTCGACGACCGCGATCATGCCATCGACCTCGAACGGGTCTTCGTCGCGCTTGGTCCCGACAACCGTGATCGGGTTCAGGATGATCACCGTATCCTCGTCCTCCGCGAACACCTCCTGGTGCGACAAGCCGAGGGCCACGACGGGCAGCAGAGCAAAAGGAAGCAGACGACGTGTCATGGTCTTGATCTCCGGGTTACCGAAAACGCTATGTTGATTGGGCGGTTTCGAGGTCTGCCTTCGCCAAGCGCGGGATAAGCGCGCTCAGGCAAAGGGCCGCCGCGGCGCCACAGGTCAGCAGCACGGCGCTGGCGGCAAAGTTCGTGGCATGGCCGAACGCTTCGCTCACCAGACCCGCGACAGCGGCAAGCGCGATGGCGACGACGGCATCGGCGCTTTGCAAAAGCGCGAAATCGGTGCCGGTCTGCGTACGCCGGCACCAACCCATCATCACCGTGTAGAGAGAGACGAAGGCGAACGAGGTGACGGCCGACAGGGCGAGGATCAACACGACGAGAAACTCGCGGTCCCCATAGCCGCCAAGCGCGACAGCTGCGAGCGAGCCATAGAGGACGGCCTGACCCAGGGCGGCGGAAACAAGAGCGGCGCGCGGTCCGATCCAGCGCAGGACGAGGCAGCCGAGAACCGCCGCAGCGAAACCGATGATCGCGCCGCCGGTTCCCTTCAGCCAGCCGATCTCCGTCAGGCTCATGCCGGAATCCACTAGAAAGGGACCCAACAGCGCGATCCCCAGACGCAGGCCCGCTTGATAGACGACCAGAAACAGCAAACCCCTGCGCAGGGTCGGGTTTTTTAGGCCCGACCAGACGCTGGGACGCTGGCCCATTTCAACGTCCGACGATGTTTGATCGAACGGGCGCGCCAGCAAAGCCGGGACGGTACAGACGATCAGGCACCCCGCCATGGCCAGCATCGCCCACATCCAGCCCACCGCCGCATAGATCGGCAGCCACAGGCCGATACCGATCAGGAAGCCCAGATAGGCGCCGCCGACACCCGCACCGCTGACCAGGCTGCGTCGGTTCTCGGCCGTCGCCTCGACGGCCAGGGCATCGGTCGCAATATCCTGGGTCGAGGCCAGCAACGCCACGATCAGCAATGCCGCCAAGAGTGCGTAGAGATGCGGATCAGGCGGCAGAAAACCGACAACGATCAGACTGATGATCAGGCCGGACTGGCACAGCAGCAGCCAAAACCGACGTCGGCCGAGTTGCATCACCGAGAAACGGTCGACCGCCGGCGCCCACAGGAACTTGAGCGCCCAGGGCAGGTAGAGGAAATAGAGGAATCCCAGCTTGTCGAGCGCCATACCGGCGTCGCGAAGCGCCGTGGGCAGCGCCGTCTGCACCAGAGAACCGGTCATGCCCTGCGCGGCATAGAGCCCGCTGAAGAGCGGGATCGCGAGCCATGTCCATTGGCCTGGCGCCCGCAGCGATCGATGAGCCAACACGTCCCCCCAGACTGTGCGAGCTCTTGATGGCG
The DNA here is from genome assembly GCA_039028155.1 of Pseudomonadota bacterium. Lineage (NCBI taxonomy): Bacteria > Pseudomonadati > Pseudomonadota > Pseudomonadota bacterium. Next base: position 29,307 of record JBCCIS010000044.1, on the reverse strand, counting down.
GTTCGGAAAACACCCGGCTACCGCGATCCGGGTCACCGGCAACGCGATCGGGTCCTTTTTGTTGGCGGTTCCGAAGTGGTGCGATTTGGCCTACTAATGTCGCGGATTGGTTGATGGAAACGATGAAACCGCACGACACGATCACCTACGAAGAACGCGTGCTGTCCCAGTCAGAGGCAAGCGAGTCGACGGAAAAAGAGCAGATCGACCGCATGCAGAACTTTGGCGGCGTGTTGCGTCGTTATGCCGCCCGACCGGATCTGGTCATTTCCGTGTTCGACTTGGAGATCTCCGCCGGCGCAATCAGCGAGGTACAGAGCGGTCCCTGCCTGGTCGCCGTGGTCATGCTTGACGGCAATGGCGAAAGCCGGTTCGCACGGATCAAGGGCGAAACCGATGTGCTGATGCCCTACGAGTCGGGCATGACCTATGTCTTCTTCAGTCCAGACCCCGTCCATGGCGTGTATCGGACCGCCGTCGATGGTCGAATGCGCGGTGCAGAGGTGCGCGTTGGTCTGGATTGTCTGGATCGGATCGGCGGCCTTGATCTCTTTCAAAGCGTTTTACAGACACCACATTCGCTAACCATATCCGCCAGTCGGACGTCTTGGATCGGCGGGTTCCCGACGTCGGCGCCGCTTCGCGAAGCCGCCCTTCATCTCTTGGACGTCAGTGTCGACGGCAGTGACGACCTTCTGGTCGAAGCGCGCGGCCTGGACATCTTGAACACGGTCATGGTCGCGGTGTCGGAGCCGCTGTTCTGTCAGGGCACCAAATCGATCCGCAACGCCCAGCGCCTGGAAGAAGCCAAGGCGGTGATGCTGTCGGATCTGTCGCGGCCGTGGAAGGTGCGCGACGTGGCCCGCGAGGTCGGTTTGTCGGAGAAGCGCCTGAAGGTTGATTTCCGCGCCAAGTTCGGCGAGCCCGTCTATGGCTTCCTGCAGCGTTCGCGGCTGGAGCATGCGAAGCACATGCTGGAAACCGGCGCCGATAGCGTCACCGAGGTATCGATGGCGATCGGTTACGCCAATCCCAGTCACTTTGCCAAGCTGTTCCGACGGCAATATGGCGTGAAGCCGTCCGATCTTCTGGTCGATCCGGCTGCCCAGTCAGGCATCGCACTGGGGCCATCACCCATGCAGGGCACAGGCCGTTAAACTGCCGCTAGCTGCGGCAAGACGGCGCGCCATCCAGGTAAGCTAGGGCGTCGTCGATGCCGTCGAGGTCCAGGTCGACCTCCAGGATCTTGGAATAGGTCAGGATCTCAACCTTCACCCGCTCGCTTGAGGCGAGGTTGGTCAGCAAGGTCCCGGCTAGGCTCACCGTCGCGTTCTCCTGCTCGGCCTGCGAGGCAAGATGGAGTTTGGACGCGGCGCCGGAATCGATCTGGTATTGATAACCCCGTGGCGTTTCGGGAACGGCGATCTGGAGCTGATCGTCATAGAGCCTGATAGCGGCATAGCGTTGGTGAACGGCAAGACACTGTGTCTGGGACGACGTCGACGCGTGATTGCGTACGACCGTCCAGTTGCCGAAAGTCGCGACTTCCGACCACCCATCGGCTCCAGCGCCAGGCGCGGCGGCCAGAGCGATCACCATGGCGGCGAAACAAGCAGTCGCCATCGGCGGCAAACGACATCGCGCAGAGCGTCTGATGCCCGCTCGTAAATCCGCGCCCTTGGACCTGACCATGCGGAAACCCGATCGATGTCACACCACAAACGTCGCAAGATCTCGCGCGACATCTGCTTCCGCATCCTTAATAACCCAACCAATCGATAGAATGAATACAACTGCTACGAAAAAGCAGTTCAGCACCCACCTATGGATACATATCCAATAGTGTTAACGGCATAGTGTTTGCGCACCCACAACATGATGCGCGGCCAAATCAGTGCGCCACTACATCTTTGGTATTTGTGCTGCGTGTTGCGTGAACCCTGCGTTACGTGAATTCCACTTGGTGCCGTCATGGGGCGTCCTGGGAGCGGTCAGCGCAGGAGGTGACGTATCACATCCGTGACGGACGTCACGCGGTCCAAACCGGCGCGATCGCGCTCGGACGCGCTGACTGTCGTTGGGCCGCCGACTCCGACGCGTCCCGAGACGGGCATCGCCGCGCGGGGTTTGTCGGCTGTTTGGCGCGTAAACGTGCGATCCATGACTTCTTCCTCCGAAACTGGTCATTCCAGGCAACCTGCCCGGCTGGAGGAAACTTGGGGTCGCCTTGTTTCAGGCCTGTTGTCGCCGCGTGGAGCTGCCGGTTTCAGTTCGGTAACAAGCCCAACGCGCGACAATCTCGCTAGCGCATTCTCCGTTCAAACGCCATCACCAGCCCGCTCCCGCAAAAGCCGAAGAGGCGTTAGCGATCGAAGCGCACCACATCGCCGCCCTTCATGACCATGCGCACGTCGCGGGTGACGTTGACGTCGGCGAGCGGATCGTCGGCAAAGCCGATGATGTCGGCATACTTGCCCGCGTCGATGGATCCCAGGTCGGCCTCGCGGCGTAACATCGTCGCCGCCCCTAGCGTCGCCGAGTGGATCGCCTCATGCGGCGTGAACCCCGCGCCCTCGACCATCCGCACCAGTTCCTGGGCATTGTCGCCATGGTGGTTGCCGGGCGTTCCCGCATCGGTGCCCATGGCGACCGGAACGCCGAGGCGCTTGGCGAGGTCCATGTTCTTCAGGTGGATGTCGTCAAACGCGATATAGCGTTCCTTGATGTGGGGTGTCAGGCTCGCGGCGACCGCGTTGTCGGCCATCATGGCCGAGGTGACGCATGTGGTCGGCACCAGATAGGTGCCCTTCTCGGCCATCACACCGTAGACGTTTTCGTCGCCGAAGCTGCCGTGTTCCACGCTGCGGCACCCGGCCAGCGCCGCGTTTTTGATGCCGGCCGCCGCGTGAGCATGGGCGGCGCAGTGTTTGTAGTTTTCCTCGGCAATGGCGACGGCGGCCTGGAGTTCCTCTAGCGTGAACTGGATCGCGCGCGCGTCCTCGTATTCCGACGACGTCAACGCACCGGTCGCCATGACCTTGATCAAATCGGCGCCGTGGGCGAGCTGCTTCCTGGCCGCCGCACGCACCTGTTCGGGCCCGTCGGCGGTCTCGTACATGCCGGGATAGTAGGATGTTGTCGCCGTCGTGATGGACAGCAGGCGACCCGCGCAGAACAATCGCGGACCTTTGATCTTGCCGCTGTTGATCAGGTTTCTGACCGCGATCTCGTGATAGTCCCAACCGCCAACATCGCGCGCCGTCGTGACGCCGGCCATCAACGTCCGCTTGGCTGCCTCCGCGGCGTAGATGGCAATCTCGCCCGGCAGCCGGCCGCGCCACGGGTTATCGGGATCGGCCGCTTCGGTGGGCATGCAAAGATGAACGTGACAGTCGATCAGACCGGGCAGCAGATAGGCCCCATCGACATCGATGACCATATCATCGCCGGCCGGTTTTGCGCCGTCGGCGATCGACGCGATCCGCCCGGCCTCGATCCGGATGTCGCCGCGCCGGTAAGCGCCGGCCGCAACGTCGTAGATCGATCCGCCGCGCAACCATTGTGCCATGTGCTCGCCCTTCCTAAAGCAAAGCTCACCCGCAGTGTGGACCGCTACTTCGTCCGGCGTCCAGCGGCGGCATCGCCTTGGAATTCGCTCTCAGTGTTCGCGAGCAGATAACGGCGCGGCGGAGTAACGAGACGATACTCTACGTGGGGGTTCAAAAACCTCATCACTACCCACGACCATCGCCCGCAAGGCGGCGGAAATGGCGATACCGACCCCAGGTTCGATTGGCGCATCGTCGGATGACGTTTAGGCATGCGCGCATGTGACCTGCGGCCCCTAAAGCATGCGTCAAATCGGGAAGTCTCGCTGGACGCAACCGATGTCCGCAATGCAGGCGCTACCAGGCGTCTAGCGATCGACGCTCGACCCGGACGATAAACCGCAGGGACATGACGGCGAGCTTTAGCTGTCTGGTTTGTATGCCGGGTTATAGATCGAATACACGCGCGCATAGGTGAACTTGTTGTTCGGACTGACGTCATAGAAGGCACACATCATCAGGCGAAACTTGGTGCCGGCTTTGTAGGGAACGCCATTCCATTCGAGATCTTCCTTGCACAAGAAATCGATCGGCGCTTCGGAGGCAACCGTCGTGTCGTCTTCAAGGAAATGCGTGTGATCAAGGATGGTCTCCAGCATTTTCCCACCAACACCGCGCCAAAAGGCAAGCACTTGTTCGCGCCCGACGTTCTTGCGGGCCTGCGGCACGTACTCGAATGTCGCATCGGGTTCGTAGTACGTGTCAAAAAAATCCTCCAGCGTCATCCCGTCGACGAACGTCGAGTTGAAATCGCGGATGTACTGCTGGTATCGCGCTTCGGTGAACATTTTGGGTCCCCTTTGATGGCGTGGGCTGCGCGGGCGATGTCTGACGAGCTCGAGCGGCAATCGTATCAGGCGCGCTGTGACGATTGGAACTGTTGCCCACGGCGACGATCTCGGCACGTTCCACGGCCGGTTGCCACCCGCTTCGTCCACCAAGCGGCCAACAATCCATCCAGGCAGGGCATCATGCAATGGCGAAAAAGCTGGCGGACCCGGCGAGATTCGAACTCACGACCTCTGCCTTCGGAGGGCAGCGCTCTATCCAGCTGAGCTACGGGTCCGGTGCGGCGGACCTTATGTCAGGCCCTCCTATGAAACAAGATGGGGCGAAACAAGACGGCGGCGATAGAAGACGGGCGCCCTAGTCCGCGCGCGGCAAGGCGCCTTCGTGCTCCAGAAGCCACTTCTTGCGGTCCAGGCCACCGCCATAGCCGGTCAAGGTGCCGTCGGTGCCGATCACCCGGTGGCAGGGGACGACGACGGAGACCGGGTTCTGACCGTTCGCCGCACCGGCGGCGCGCACTGCCTTGGGCCGTCCGGCGCGCTTGGCAAGCTCGCGGTAGCTAATGGTCTCGCCCGCCGGGATCTTTCTGAGTTCAGCCCAGACACGCTCCTGAAACGCCGTGCCGCGCGGCCTGGCGGGCAGCGTCTCGATGGCGTCGAGGTCGCCAGCCATATAGGCGCGTACCGCATCAGACAGGCCGTTCGGGTTGGTCTCACGTGCAATCGGCTGATCGCCGAAGTGGCGCTTCATGAAGGCGGCAAAGCGCGGCCCGTCGTCGAAGTCCATGAGACGCAACGCACCATCTTCGGCGACCAACACGACATCGCCGATCGGCGTTTTGATACGGTCTTGCACGAGGCTCATGTGACGACTGTGCGCTCCGACGCGCGCCGGGTCAATCGGTCGGTGCCGGGCGCTCCTTGACCAGAAGATGCAGGAAGGCCGAGAGCGCGCCGAGGCCGATCGATGCGTACCAGATGACGTCATAGTTGGCGTACATGTCGAACCAAAGGCCGCCCAGCCACACGCCAGCGAAACCGCCAAGCTGATGGCTCAGGAAGACGAAGCCGAACAGGGTGCCCATGGTGCGCGGACCAAACATCGTCAGCACGAGGGCGCTGGTCAGCGGCACCGTCGAGAGCCACAGGATGCCCATGGCGAACGCGAAGATCATGACGGAGACCGGCGTGATGGGTTGCGACAGGAAGACCAGGATCGCGACGGTTCTAAGCGCGTAGATCGCCGAGAGCACATAGGGTTTGGGGAGAATCGTACCGAGCTGTGTCGCTAGCAACGTGCCGATGATGTTGGCAAAGCCGACCAAGGAAAGCGCTTGCAGCCCGTAGGCCCGCAGTTCCTGCGGCGACATGCCGGTGCCGACGCAGAAGTGCTGAACGAAGTTCGGCAGGTGCGCGGTGATGAACGCCAGATGGAAACCACAGACGAAGAAGCCGGCGGTCAAGAAGAGGAAACCGGGATACCTGAAGGCATCGACCACCGCCTGGCGCAGCGAGACGGCACTACTGCGGTCGGCTGAACTCGGGATGGTCGAGGATTCACCCCCGGCGCGCATCATCGGGATGCATAGCGCCATGGGTACCAGCATGAGGGCGATAATGATCAACGTTAGGCGCCAGTCGAACCATGCCAGCAGCAAAGACGCGACGAGCGGCAGGACAACCTGTCCGACGGATCCAAGTGCTGAGGCGATGCCAAGATAAAGACCGCGTTTGTCGACCGGTGCCGCACGGCCAATCACCGCGAGCACGACGCCGAACGCGGTTCCCGATATGCCCATGCCGACCAGCAAGCCTGCGCCCAGGTGTTGGGCCAAAGGCGTCGTGCCGACGACGCAGACGGCGATGCCGGCGACATAACAGGCAAGGCCGATCCAAAGCGCACGGCGGTCGCCGAAACGGTCCGCGACCATGCCGAAAACGGGCTGCGCCAGGCCCCAGACCAGGTTCTGGATCGCGATCGACAGCGAGAAGATCTCAATCCGGCCGGCGAAGAGGTTATCGGAAAGCGGCACGACAATACCGCCGAACATCGAACGCACGCCGAATGACAGAGCCAGAATAATGCCGCCGGCGGCCACGATGGCGTAGATCGATCGATGATCGTGCCTGGATGCCGTCGCTACGTTCGCCATACCGCGCTTTCTCTCGCGTTGGTCCGACCGGGTGCTGGACCGGTCGGACGAGGTCCATACGGATTGACGGTAGAGATAGCAAGCTCTTAGAATCAAGAAAATCGAATATATCTGATAGTTGAGTTCACGAAATCGAATATGATGACGAGCTTTGATACGGAGTCACTTCGGGCCATCGTGACAGGCGCCGACCTCGGCAGTTTCGCACGCGCCGCCGTGCAGCTGGGCCGCTCGCAATCGGCCATCAGCATGCAGTTGAAGAAGCTGGAGCAGCAGACGGGCACGCAGCTCTTCGCCCGCCAAGGCCGGACCCTCGCGCCGACGGAAGCCGGCGAGGCCCTGATCGCTTATGCCCGTCAGATCATCGCCCTTAACGATGAAGCGGCTGCAGCGATGGGCGCGACGGTCAGCACGGCGATTGTTCGTCTGGGTCTGCCGCAGGACTTCTTCGACGATGTCATGCCGGCGGCACTCAAGGCCTTCGGGCACGACCATCCGAACGTGCAGGTCGACATCCGGGCTGGCGAAAACCACAAGCTGAACGAGGAGGTCAGGGCCGGCCGTCTGGACGGCGCCATCGCCTTCTTTGAAGAGGGCACCAGCAACGAAGGCGAGCTTCTGTGTGCCCTACCCATGCGCTGGCTTGCGCATGAGACCTACGACCGCACCAAAGCGGGGGAGAGCGTCGATCTCGTGATGTTCGATCATCCCTGCCTGTTCCGCAAAGCGGCGCTCTCGGTCTTGGACCGCTCCGCTCGGCGCCGGCGCATGGCGGTAACGACGCCCAGCCTGCTTTATGTCTGGTCGGCGCTACGATCAAATCTGGGGATCGGGGTGCGCACGGACCACGCGCTGCCGCGCGACATCGTCTGTCTGGACGCGGCATCCGGCCTCCCCTCACTGCCGTCCATCGAGTTGAGGCTTCTGCGCTCGGACAACGCGTCGTCCCGGTCGCGGGATCTGTGCGAGATCCTGCGTCGCGAAACCGTGCGGCTCGTGACGCCGCAGTAGCGGCTAGTCGGCAGCCGGCGCGCCCGGCGCGCTTGACGTCAGGTTGACGAAGATCTCTTCCAGATCGCTTTCGGTCGTCGACATGTCATCGATGGTAAGACCGGCGTGGCGCACCTGGGCCAGGATGTCCTCCATCCTGGTCTGGCTCGGGCGATAGCGCACGACAAGACGCCCGTTGGGTGTGACGCGGCTGTCCAACCGCTCCAGTTCCGCCGGAATGCCCGCCAGTGGCTCGGCGAGACGGATGGTCAGGACCTTGGCGTCCAGGCGCTGCTTCAGGCCTTCCGTCGTGTCGCGCACGATCAGTTCGCCGTGGTTGATGATCGCGATCTCGTCGCAGAACCGCTCGGCCTCCTCCAGATAGTGGGTCGTCAACAGGATGGTGACGCCCTCCTCGTTCAGCCCGCGGATATAGGCCCAGAAACTGCGGCGCAGCTCCACATCGACACCAGCGGTCGGTTCGTCGAGCACAATGACCGGCGGGCTGTGCACCATGGCCTTGGCGACCAGAAGCCGCCGGCGCATGCCGCCCGAGAGAGAGCGGGCATAGGTCTCGGCCTGTTCGGTCAGGCCGACCGCCTCCAGGATCTCATCGGTCTTGCGCAGGCGCTTCGGCACGCCATAGAGACCGGCTTGAAGCTCCAACGCCTCGCGCGGCGCAAAGAACGGGTCGATGTTGAGTTCCTGCGGCACGACGCCGATCGCGCGCTTGGCATCGCGCGGATGGGTGTCGATGTCGTGGCCCCAGATCGCCGCCTTGCCAGACGATTTCGTGACCAGCCCGGCCAGGATGTTGATCATGGTCGACTTGCCGGCGCCGTTGGGGCCCAAAAGCCCGAAGAACGCGCCGCGCGGCACCTTGAGGTCGACCCCCTTCAACGCCTGCTTGGCGCCCGGCCCCCGGCCATAGGTCTTTTTCAGCGCTTGAATGTCGATGGCGGCGTCATTGCTCATGGCGGCGCGCTCTTAGCATGGCCCGTGGCCAAGCGAAACCGGCGCGATAGCAGCCGTTGCGCTGATCGCGGCCATGAGTATCATCGCGGTTGATCAACAGGAGATACCCATGCCCGTGGAACCGCCGGAAGTTATTGAAACCGACTCGCCCAAGGTGATGTGCGACGGCGGCGGCGGCGCGCTGGGGCATCCCAGGGTGTTTTATGACCTCACCGCCCACGGCTGGATCGACTGCGGCTATTGCGACCGGCGGTTCATCTGGACCGGCTTCAACGCCAACCGGGACGGCGGCGCGGCGGCCTGACACGTCTTATAGGAATCGGCCATGACCCTTACCGGCCCGGTCCTGATTACCTTTGCGCTTGCCCTTGTCACGATCGCCAACCCGGTCGGCAACATGGCAATTTTCGCCTCCCTGACCAGCGACCGCGACGATACCGAAAAGAAACAGATCGCGCTGAAGGCGACGGTCGCGATTGTCGTCATTCTGGTGATTGTGACCTGGTCCGGCAGCTACATCCTGGGCCTTTTCGACATTTCCATAGCCGCGTTCCAGACCACCGGTGGGTTGATTATTCTGCTCCTCGGTCTCTCGATGCTGCACAGCAGAATGAGCGCCATGCATCAAACGCTGGAGGAGAAGAAGGCGGCGGTGGAAAAGGACGAGATCGCCGTCGTGCCCATCGCCATCCCGATCGTTGCCGGGCCGGGCGCCATGACGACCATTATCGTCCAGACCCATCAGACCGGCACCGTGGTGGACCGCCTGGTCGTCACCGTTGTCTGTGTGCTGGTTGCCCTTTTGCTGTTGCTTGCCTTCCGGTTTGCCGCACCGCTCAGCCATCGCCTGGGCATCGGCGGGGTCAACATCGTCACCCGCATCATGGGCATGATGCTGGCCGCCATCGCCGTCGGCATGCTCGCCGCCGGCCTCAAGAAACTCTTTCCGGGCCTGGCTTAACGTCGCTCTAAAGCTCGACCTGCAGGCCCAGTTCCATGACCCGGTCGGGCGGCAGCCGGAAATAGTCCGACGGGCGGACGGCGTTGCGGATCAGGAACGAGAAGAGCGCGCGGCGCCATTTGATCAGGCCACCGGGTTTGCTCGGCGCGACGATGCTGGTCCGCCCGACGTAGTAGACGATGTCATCGACATCGATGGTCAAACCAGCGCGTTCGCAAAGCCGCACGGCGACGGGAATGTCAGGGCTTTGCATGAAGCCGTATCGCACGGTGACATGTGAAGCCCCGTGGTTGAGCGGTTCGATCGCCAGCCGGTCGGCGGTGCCGATGCGCGGTTCACGCGTTGTCGTTACGGTCATGAAGACGATGTGCTCATGCAGCACCCGATTGCTGGCGATGTGATGCTGCCAGGTCCGCTCGGCGCTGCCTCTGTCGGGCGCCAGGAAGACGGCGGTGCCGGGCACGCGCGGCAGATCCTGGGCGACCGCCTGATCGAGCAGGTCGTTCCAGCCGATGCCATCGCTGCGAAACGAATCCAGGACCCGGGCGCGCCCGCGCCGCCACGTCGCCATCACGATAAACAGCACCACCGCGACGGCGATGGGATACCAGCCGCCCTCGGCGAACTTCAGCGTGTTGGCGCCAAAGAACGCGAGATCGATGACCAACGCGATGGTCGCAAGCACGATCACCAACAGGGGATGCCAGCCCCAGCGAATGGCGACCAGCGCACCCAGCAACGTCGTGAAGACCATGTCCAGCGAGACCGCCAAGCCATAGGCCGATGCCAGATGGCTGGAGGTCTGGAAGCCGAAGACCAGGCCTATGGTCGCGATCATCAGCATCCAGTTGACCGCCGGCATGTAGATCTGACCTTCCTCGCCGCCACCGGTATGAATGACGCGCATGCGCGGCAGGAAACCCAGTTGGATCGCCTGGCGCGTCAGCGAAAAGGTGCCGGTGATGATCGCCTGGGACGCGATCACCGTGGCGGCCGTCGCCAGGATGACCATCGGATAGAGCGCCCAGTCCGGCGCGAGATTATAGAAGGTGTGATGGTCCAGCTTCGGGTGGTCAAGCACGATGCCGGCCTGACCGAAATAGTTCAGCACCAGGCCCGGCAGCGCGACAAGGAACCAAGCGAGGCGAATCGGCCGGCGGCCGAAGTGCCCCATATCCGCATAGAGCGCCTCAGCACCCGTGACGGCCAGAAACACGGTGCCCAAGACGACGAAGCCGGCAAAGCCGTTATGCACGAAGAAGGCGACGGCGTAGCTGGGATCGACGGCCGCGAGCACCCCGGGATGGAGGATGATGCCGCGGATACCCAGGATGCCGAGAACCGCGAACCAGATCAGCATCACCGGGCCGAACGCCGACCCGATCCCGGCGGTCCCGCGACGCTGAACCAGAAACAGAGCGATCAGCACGACAACCGTGACCGGCACGACATAAGGGTCGAACAGCGGCGTCGCGATCTTCAGACCCTCGATCGCGCTCAAGACGCTGATCGCCGGGGTGATCGTGCCGTCGCCATAAAGCAGGGCCGCGCCGAACATGCCCAGCACGACCGCGACCGCCATGACCCTGGGATTCTTTTCGCGCGCGCCCAACAGCGCGATCAGTGCCATGACCCCGCCTTCGCCCCGGTTGTCGGCGCGCAGAACGAAGACCAGATACTTGATCGAGACGACCAGGATCAGCGACCAGAAGATCAGCGACACCACGCCCATGACGTTGCCGGCGGTCGGTTCGATGCCGCTGCCCTGGGCGAAGCTCTGCCGGAAGGCATAGAGCGGGCTGGTGCCGATATCGCCATAGACGATGCCCAGCGCGGCCAGGCCCATCATCGCCAGCGGCGTGCGGGTTTCCTGTGCGCCGGTCCCCTTGTCGGCTTGATCGCTCACGCCTGAATTGACCCCCTGCCCCTCGCATCGCGCGTAGCGGAAGGCTAAAGTGCCGCCATGGCTGAGTCACCCCAACACGTCTACCTGATCGACGGTTCCGGTTTCATCTTCCGGGCCTTCCATGCGCTTCCCCCCATGACCCGTTCCGACGGAACGCCGGTGAATGCGGTCATGGGGTTCTGCAATATGATCTTGAAGCTGATCGACAACACCGACGCCGATCACATCGCCTGCATCCTGGACTATAGTTCCAAGAGCTTCCGCAACGAGATCTACGACCAGTACAAGGCGCATCGGCCCGATCCGCCGGAAGAGCTGGTGCCGCAGTTCCCGATGATCCGCGAGGCCGCCAGAGCCTTCAACCTGCCGGTCATTGAGATGGAGGGGTATGAGGCCGATGACCTGATCGCGACCTATACCCGCTTGGCGCGCGAGGCCGGCGCGGAGGTCACCATCGTCTCGTCCGACAAGGACCTGATGCAGCTCATCGACGACGGTGTCGTCATGATGGACGGCCTGAAGAACAAGGAAATCCGCACCGAACAGGTGATCGAAAAGTTCGGCGTGCCGCCCGACAAGGTGATCGAGGTGCAGTCGCTGGCCGGCGATTCCGTCGACAACGTGCCCGGCGTGCCCGGGATCGGCGTCAAGACCGCCGCCCAGCTGATCGGGGAATACGGTGACCTGGAAAACCTGCTGGCGCATGCCGAGGAAATCAAACAGCCGAAGCGCCGCGAGAACCTGATCGCCCATGCCGACGACGCGCGGGTCTCCAAGAAGCTCGTCACGCTCGACCAGCACGTTCCGGTCGAGGAAGGGCTCGAGCAATTGATCAACCGGCCGCCGGAACCCGACGCCCTGCTCGGTTTCCTGCGCGCCCAGGAGTTCCGCACCATCACCGCCCGCGTCGAAAGCTGGTTCGGCGACAAGGCCGTCGCCGCCGCCGAACCGGTCGAGGCGAAGGCCGAGGAAGGCCACGCCGACGGCTATGAGCTGATCCAGGAGATGGCCGACCTTGAGCGATGGATCGCCGAGGCCGCGCGCTTGGGCGTCGTCGCGGTCGATACCGAAACCACCTCGATCGACGAGATGACGGCCGAACTGGTCGGCATTTCCATGAGCACGGCGGGCGGCAACGGTTGCTACATTCCGGTCGGCCACCGCCAGTCCGACGCTTTCTCCGAAAAACCCAAACAGCTTGACCGTGATGCCGTGCTCGAGAAGCTTCGGCCGCTTTTGACCGACACCGCGGTGCTGAAGATCGGCCACAACATCAAGTACGACATGGTGGTTTTGTCGCGTTACGGCGTCGACGTCACGCCGATCGACGACACCATGCTGCTGTCCTATGTGCTGGAGGGCGGCAAGCACGACCACAAGATGGATTCGCTGGCGCAGCTCTATCTCGGCGTCACCCCGATTCCGTTCAAGGAGGTCGCGGGCTCCGGCAAGTCGCAGATCACCTTTGACGAGGTGCCGCTTGACCGCGCCCTCGACTATGCCGCCGAGGATGCCGACGTCACCTTGCGCCTGTGGCTTGATCTCAAGCCGCGCCTGCCGCTGGAAAAGGTCACGCGGATCTATGAGACCATCGAGCGGCCGCTGATCTCCGTCATCGCGGAGATGGAGAAGGCCGGCGTCAAGGTCGACCGGGTCGAGCTGGAACGCATGTCGGGCGAGTTCGCCAAGCGCATCCAGAAGCTGGAGAAGGAGATCCACAAACTCGCCGGCCACGAGTTCACCATCGGCTCACCCAAGCAATTGGGCGAAGTGCTGTTCAACGAGATGGGCCTGGAAGGCGGCAAGAAGGGCAAATCAGGCGCCTATACGACCAGCGCCGACGTTCTGGAGTCGCTCGCCGCCCAGGGTCACGAACTGCCGGCCAAGGTGCTGGAATGGCGCCAGCTTTCCAAGCTGAAGAGCACCTATACCGACACGCTGGTCGAGCAGATCAACCCGGATACCGGGCGCGTCCACACATCGTTCTCCATGGCGGCGGCCTCGACCGGACGCCTGGCGAGTTCCGATCCCAACCTGCAGAACATTCCCGTCCGGACCGAGGAAGGCCGGCGTATCCGCGAGGCCTTCGTCGCCGACAAGGGCAATATCCTGTTGAGCGCCGACTATTCGCAAATCGAGCTGCGCCTGTTGGCCCACGTCGCCGACATCCCGACCTTGAAGGAAGCCTTCCGCGACGGTCTCGACATCCACGCGATGACCGCAAGCCAGGTTTTCGATGTGCCGCTAAAGGACATGGATCCGATCACGCGTCGTAATGCCAAGGCCATCAACTTTGGCATCATCTATGGCATCAGCGCATTCGGTCTGGCACGCCAACTCGGCATCGGTCGCGACGACGCGGCCGCCTACATCAAGGCCTACTTCGAACGGTATCCCGGCATCAAGGACTACATGGACCGAACCAAGAAGAAGGCCAAGGAAACCGGCTATGTGGAGACCCTGTTCGGGCGCCGCTGTCATGTGCCGGGCATTAATGACCGCAATCCGTCGACGCGCGGGTTCTATGAACGCGCCGCGATCAACGCGCCCTTGCAAGGCTCCGCCGCCGACATCATCAAACGCGCGATGATCCGCGTGCCCGGGGAGCTGGCGTCGGCGAAACTGAAGGCACGCATGCTGCTTCAGGTCCACGACGAATTGCTGTTCGAGGTGCCGGAGAAACAGGCCGACAAGACGGCCAAGCTGGTCAAACAGGTGATGGAAGACGCCGCCCACCTGTCGGTCCCGCTGACCGTCGATACCGGCACAGGCCTTACCTGGAACGACGCACATTGAGTTACCGGGCAGGCGCCAACGCGTCTGTATCAAAACGTGACGCCGGCTCGATTGGTCGAGTTGGTGTCGCCTTGGCGGGCCGGCTGCAAACGACATCACAACAACCAGGTCACGAAGATTTCGCTGGCGTTTCTCTCGACAAACGCCCATATGATTCAGGTCGGACGGTGGGTCCGGCTGGTCATCGCCGGGTTCTGCTTGTCGATGCGTCACGGTTAATACCCTGCGGCCCCTCCCAACCATTCGATTATGACTGACGACGCGGCGTTCGAATCGGACGTCGCAACAAGGAGACTTTTTTCGATGCAGAGTGGTTCCGTGAAGTGGTTTAACTCCACCAAGGGTTATGGGTTTATCGCCCCCGACAGTGGTGAACGCGACGTGTTCGTCCATATCAGCGCCGTTGAGCGCGCCGGACTGGACAGCCTGGCCGAAGGCCAGAAGGTTGAGTTCGAGGTCGTTCCAGGCCGCGACGGACGCACGTCCGCCGACAATCTAAAAGTGGTCTGAGCTAAGGGTTTCGCCCGGTCTTCGGACAGGGCGTGATCTTGAAACACAAGAGGCGGTGGGCCGATGGCCCGCCGCCTCTTTGTTTTGGACGAGTTGTCTGCTGCGCCGGCTAGAGCGAAGCGGCGTCAGCCCTACGCCGCCATGTTCGGTCCCGCCGACTTCACCTGGTCGTCGACATAGGGTGCGAAGACCTCGAAGTTCTTGTGGAAGCGGTCGCACAGGTCGCGCGCCTGGCTGTCGTAAGCGCCCTTGTCTGACCACGTCTCGCGCGGATTGAGCACCTCTCCCGGCACGTCGGGGCAGGATTCGGGCACCAACACGCCGAAGTTACTGTCCTCGCGGAACGACGCCTTGGAAAGCGAGCCGTCGAGAGCGGCGCCCAACAGCGCACGGGTGTGGCGGATCGACATACGCTCGCCGACGCCATAGGCACCGCCAGACCAGCCGGTGTTGACCAGCCAGCAGTCGGCGCCGTTCTTCTGGATCTTGTCGGCCAGCATGCGCGCATAGACCGAAGGGTGGCGCGGCATGAAAGGCGCGCCGAAGCAGGTCGAGAACGTCGCTTGCGGCTCGTTGCCCAGGCCCTTCTCGGTGCCCGCGACCTTGGCCGTGTAACCGGACAGGAAGTGATACATCGCCTGTTCGGGCGTTAGCTTGGCGATTGGCGGCAGAACGCCGAAGGCATCGGCTGTCAGCATGACCACATTGTGGGGGTGACCGGCATGGCCGGTCGGCGAAGCGTTCGGAATGAAGTCCAGCGGGTAGGCCGCGCGTGTATTCTCGGTGAAATGCGGATCGTCTAGGTCAAGGACGCGGCTATCGGGATCCATGACCACGTTTTCCAGCACCGTGCCGTAGCGTTTCGTCGTGGCATAGATTTCCGGCTCGGCCTCCGCCGAGAGGCGGATGACCTTGGCGTAACAGCCGCCTTCAAAATTGAAAACGCCGTTCTCGCCCCAGCCGTGTTCGTCATCGCCCACAAGCGTACGTCGGGGATCGGCCGAAAGCGTCGTCTTGCCGGTGCCGGAAAGGCCGAAGAAGACAGCCGAATCACCGTCCTCGCCAACATTGACGGAACAGTGCATGGGCAGGACGTCGCGCGGCGGCAACAGGAAGTTCAGGATCGAGAAGACCGATTTCTTGATCTCGCCGGCATAGGATGTCCCGCCGATCAGCACCAGCCGCTCGGTGAAATTCATGACGATCACGGTTTCCGAACGACTGCCGTCGATCGCCGGATCGGCGACGAAGCCGGGCGCCTGCAGGATCGTGAATTCGGGCTCGAAGTCGCGCCGCTGATCGAGCGGCGGCCGGATCAGAAGATTGGACGCGAAAAGACTGTGCCAGGCCTGTTCGGTGACAACACGCACCTTGACCCGGAAATCCGGGTCGGCACCGCCATAGAGGTCCTGCACAAACGCGTCGCGGCCCTGGTAGTAGGCCAGGAAACGCTGCTTCAGCGTTTGAAAGTTGTCCGGGTCCATAGCGACATTGACCTTGCCCCAGTCAACCTCGCCATCGGTGACGTCGTCGCGCACGATGAATTTGTCGCGCGCCGAGCGCCCGGTGTGTTGTCCGGTCAGGACGACCAAAGGACCGCCTGCCGCCATCCTGCTCTCGCCGCGGCGAATGGTCTCCTCATAAAGCGCCGGAGTGCCCAGGTTCCAGTATTGGCCCGCCAGATTGACGAGGCCGAGCTTGTCCAGTCCAAATGAACTGTGGACTGGTCCATACACCTGCATAAGTAGCGGCCCTCCCGGTACTTTCGCGCCCATGTTAAAAGAACGAAGCGTTTCCCCGGCGCCCCGCAAGAAGGGGAGGATTCAACGCCAAGTAACAGGCCATGACAAGACCGGAATCGTGTTTGTCTCAGCCCTTTGGTGTGGTGTCCTGCCCCATGCGATACATCAACGCGCCAACCGCGTCGTCGAGCTCGCTGACTGTACCCAGGCGTCGGTCAAAGTCGCCACGTGCCGCCCGGTCAAGTGAACGTAGTTCCGCACCGTCGGCATCAAGGGCAGCGATGACAGCATCAGGGCCGAAGACGTCCAGCGTTTGTCGGTGAAGCGCGTTCATCCGCGCCAACGCGTCAACCTCCAGCGCGGCTATGTCAGCTGCAAGCGATTGCGCGACGCGAAGGTCGCCGCCGTCCAGGTCGTCGATCCGGCCGAATCCGGCGACTTGATGCGCCCGCTCGATCACGAGCCGGTAGTGGCGGAAATCGGCGAACCCACCGATCAGCGCCGCGGAAGGGTGGCGCAGGAGGTAGCGCTTGATTGCATCGTCGTCGGTAGTGGGCTCAACGCGCCCTACCAGTGTCAGCCGCGGGCCTGTCAACCGATCGGACAACCCCGCGGTGCCATCGATCAGAATCGATGCCCGGGTGTCTTGGGCGAGATTTTTGGTGTGTTCGGCAAGGTCCGACAGAAGCATCACCGGAGCACCGTCAGGCGTCGTCGCCATGGCCACAAGCGAGGCGAAAGGCCCGCCGTCACGGCCGTCCAGGGTCGCCAGCGTGCCGTAACCCGCGCCGCGCAGCAGCCGCCGAGCCCGGTCTAAAGCCTCGATTTCAGCCACAAATCCGCCTTCCTTCTGGGGTCAGTTGCCATGGATAGGGCAGTCCTGCCGTATCATTTTTGGCCGCCAGGGTGGTAGACTGATGATGAACACAGCCATTGAAACCTTAGCCGAAAGTTGCGTTCCGTTGAGCCAGACCATCGCACTTGTCGACGATGATCAGAATATTCTGACCTCCGTGTCCATGGCCCTGGAGGCCGAGGGTTACCGAGTTCAGTGCTTCTCCGACAGCGTCGAGGCCCTGAAAGCCATTTCCGCCAGCCCGCCCGACATCGCCGTCTTGGACATCAAGATGCCGCGCCTGGACGGTATGGAGCTTTTGACCCGCCTGCGCCGCGACAAGGACCTGCCGGTCATCTTTCTGACCTCGCTGGCGGACGAAACCGACGAGGCGCTGGGTCTGAGGATGGGCGCCGATGACTACATCACCAAGCCGTTCTCGCTGCGCCTCCTCACCGAGCGCATCCGCGCCGTCCTGCGCCGCGCGGATCTGGTCAGCGGCGAGCTGCCCGAAGACGACGAGGAGATCGAGCCGCAGATGGAGCGCGGCGAACTGACGCTCGATCCCGCGCGCCACATGTGCACCTGGAAGGGTTTGCGCGTCACCCTGACGGTCACCGAGTTCCTGATCCTGAAGTCGCTCGCGCAGCGCCCGGGACACGTGAAGAGCCGCGACCAACTGTTGGACGCGGCCTATGATGACAACATCTATGTCGATGACCGCACGATCGACAGCCACATTAAAAGGATCCGCAAGAAGTTCCGGATGATCGATCCGGAATTCGGGCAGATCGAGACACTGTATGGCGTCGGATACCGCTTTAAGGAGACGTGAACCCCGCCTGACGGCGGTCGACACCGAGCGTAATGCCGACACGATCATTGGGCCGGCTGAACGCCCATCGGTCACGGCGGACCCGCGCGAGGAGATCGACCGGCATCCATCGGCATCGCTGACGCGGCGCATCCTGGCCATCAACCTGGTGCCGCTGGCGCTGTTTCTTGCGGGCGTTCTCTATCTCGACAACTATCGCGAAGGCTTGATCGCCGAGAAGGTCAACTCGCTGACCACCAATGGCGAGCTGATTGCCGGCGCGCTGGGCGAGACCGTTGTTGCATTCGGCCTGGACGACGTCTCCGCGCCGCCTGTCACGCAAATCCTGGAGGAGGATGCGCGCGCGCTGATCCGGCGCCTGGTCCAGTCGGCCGGCATTCGCGCCCGCCTGTTCGGCGCCGACGGCGCGCTGATTGCCGATAGCCGCCAACTGGTCGGCACCGGCGGCGCCGTGCACCGTGAGTACTTGCCGCCACCCGGCGATCTCGATTCCTTCGAACGCCTTTTGCGCCGGCTCGACCGGATCGCACTCGGCGTCTCGTCGGTGTGGCAGACCAACGAACCATACTCGGAGCGCGCCGATCAGACGGCCTATGACTATCCCGAAGTCGTCCACGCGCTGAACGGCATGGGTGACGAAGCTCTGCGCGATGCCGGGCGCGGCGGTCTGATCCTGACCGTGGCGGTTCCGGTCAGCCACTTCAAACAGGTTCAGGGTGCGCTGCTGTTGTCATCGGATCTGGGCGACGTGGAGCGCGAATTGCGTGCGGTGCGCAGCGACATCCTGGCCTTGGCGCTGTTGTCGTTCGGTCTGACCGTCTTGATGTCGCTCTACCTCGCCGGCACGATCGCGCGGCCGGTCCGAAAGCTGGCGCTGGCTGCCGAGAAGGTCGGGCGCGGCACCGGCAAGGCAGGCTCGATCCCCGATTTTGCCAGTCGGGGCGACGAGATCGGCGAGCTGTCGCGCGCGCTGATCGACATGACGCGCACCCTGGAAAACCGCATGATGGCGACGGAGCGGTTCGCCGCCGATGTCGCGCATGAAATCAAGAACCCGCTGTCGTCGCTCAAGAGCGCGCTTGAAACCATCCAGCGCATAGAGGACCCGGAGCGGCGCGCCAAGCTCATGGCGATCGCCGCCGACGACTTGAACCGTCTCGACCGCTTGATCACCGACATCTCCGATGCCTCACGCCTCGATGCCGAGTTGAATCGCGCCGACACGGAGAAGGTCGATATCGGCGCGACCCTGCAGGCACTGGCCATGGTCATGCAGACCACCTGGGGCGACGACGGTCCGCGTGTCGACCTGAACGATGCACTCAGCGGCGCCGATGTCGCCGGCCGTTTCGTGGTCCGCGGCGTCGAAGACCGCCTGGTCCAGGTGTTCCGCAACCTCTTGGTCAACGCGCGCTCGTTCAGCCCGCCTGACGGAACCGTGCGCATCGCCGCGCGCCAGGACGGACGTTGGGTCGAGATCACGGTCAGCGACCAGGGTCCCGGCATTCCCGCCGGCAAGGAAAACGATATCTTCAATCGTTTCTACAGCGATCGTCCGCCGGGTGAGAAGTTCGGCACCCATTCGGGTCTGGGCCTCAGCATCTCGCGCCAGATCATCGAAGCCCATCACGGCACCATCACAGCATCGAACCTGGGCAGCAATCCGGCGTCGCCAGACGGTGCGTGTTTCACCGTGCGCCTGCTGACCGGCACCTAAGCCGTGGCCCGTCGCGCGTGGCTCGCCGGACCGGCACTCGCGGCGACTTTCCTTGCTGTCTTTACAGCGCATGCAGGCGAGCTGCCGAAGCTTGATCTGCCCGTCGCCTGCGCCATCGGCGAGCAGTGTTTCGTTCAGAATTATGTCGATCATGACGCCGGACCCGGCTTCGGCGACTATACCTGCGGCAGTCTCAGTTTCGACCGCCATACCGGCACCGACTTTACGTTGGTCGACCGTGCGCCAGATGTCGAACCGGTCGCGGTTCTTGCAGCGGCAGACGGACGGGTGAAGACCGTTGGCTCACCGCCCAAGACGGCATCGCAGCTGCATTGGACCCAACCGGGACACCATGTCGTCATTGATCATGGTGGGGGATGGACAACGCTTTATGCCCACATGGCGCCCGGCAGTGTCATCGTCGACGCTGGCGCAACCGTCGTCGCGGGCGAACGTATCGGCACGATCGGCAACAGCGGCGAAGCACGGTTCGACCATCTGCACTTCGAAGTCCAGCATCATGGCGCGGTGGTCGACCCCTTTTCCGGCACCGGCCCCGGCATCATCTGCGGCGTCTCGTTGGCGTCGCTGTGGTCCGGCGCGGCGGCCGAGGTGTTGGCCTATCGCCCCACCGGCCTTCTGGGCCACGGGTTTGCCGGTGACCTGATCCGCGACGGAGCGACACCGGCGCCAGCCATGCCCGACGCCGCGACCATTGTCTTCTGGGCCGATCTCTTTGGCTTAAGGCCCGGTGATCGCGTAGAAGCGCGTTTGCTGGCGCCAGACGGCCGTATCCTGGCGGCCGAGCCGACGGAACTCGACACGGTGGCCGCGCGCCTGTTGACCCAGGCCGGCTACCACAGGCCCGAGAGCGGCTGGCCGGTCGGCGAATACCGTGGCAGCGTGACGCTGATGCGGCCCGGCACCGACGGCTGGCAGATCATCACCGATGCCGAGTTGACGCTGCACATACCCTGACGGCTCGCTACCGCCAGCGGCGCAGGCCCCGATAGCCGGTGACCGCATTGCGCGCCAGCGCGCGCTCGCGCTGCAGGATGTAAAGACCGCTCATGACCAGAACGGCGGAACCGCCAACCAGGCTCCACGACGGGATCTCATGCCAGATCATGAAGCCCAGGAATCCGGCCCAGATCAGTGCCACATAGTCGAACGGCGCCAGCAACGACGGCGCGGCGCGACGAAACGCTTCAACGCCGAGGTACTGACCGATCGTGCTGGCAAACGCGATACCGAGCAGCAGGGCCAGACCCAGCCAGTCCATGGCAACCCAGGTATCCAGCAGTACGACGCCAATCGCCATGATGACGAGAATGTAGCCGTTGACCCAGACCAGGATGACCGCGGTCGATGTCGCAACCGCCAGCTTGCGCGTGGCAATCGCTGCAAGCGCGTAGAATGCGGCCGAGGCGAGCGCCCATAGTGCGGCCGGCTGGAACACCGCCGTGCCCGGTTCCATGATGATAAGGACGCCAGCGAATCCGACGACGACCGCCGCCCAGCGCCTTGGCCCGACCTTTTCTTTCAGCAACGGAACGCTCAGCGCTGTAATGAACAACGGTCCAGCGAACGACACCGCGACCGTCTCGGCGAGCGGAAGCACCTTGAGCGCCTCGATGAAGGTGATGAAGGATGTCGTGCCAAAGACGACGCGCATCAGGACAATGCGGTGACTGACGAAACCCAGACGGTGCAGGCCACCGCTGCGCGCCACCAGTATCAATGCAAACGGGACCGCGACCAGGCTGCGGATTAGAATGATCTGGGTGAAGTGATACTCGCCTGCGACCCATTTGACGATGGCGTCGGACACGGAGAAGGCGGCGATCGACAGGCTGATCAAAACGATCGCGACGACCGGCGAGCCCTGGTCGGCGGACTTTGCAGAATCTGACACGTTGGTGTGGTCCGAATGGACGTTGGAAACACTCGCATAGAGCCATGGCGGGCGCAGCGCAACGCTTAGAATGGTAATTCTTAGCGACCGCGCTCGTGGCGTACCATGACCAAACCGCTGGCGATCAGGATAGCGGCGCCCAGGCCAACCTGCCAGGTGGGCACCTCGCCGAACATCAGATAGCCGACGATGACAACATAGATGAAGGCGACATAGTCGAACGGCGCGACGGTCGCGGCGCTGGCGTGACGATAGGCCTGGGCCAGCAGAAACTGCGCCAGCGTCGCCAAGGCGCCAACCGCCAGCAACAACACAAGATCGGTAAGCGGCGGAACAACCCATATGAAAGGCTGCACCGGCAGCAGAACCGCAACGACGAACAGATTGGTGAACAGGACGATGGTCAGGCTGCTTTCCGATTTGGTCAGGTCACGTGTCGTGACCATGGCAAGCCCATAGATCGCAGCGCCCAGCAAGGCAACGATGGCCCATTGGGTCGCGACGCCACTGCCCGGCTCCATGATGACCACCACGCCGATGAATCCGACGCCAATGGCAATCGCGCGCGTTAAACCAACCTTCTCCTTCAAGATCGGAATACCGAACAGCGCAATGAAGATTGGACCGGTCATGAAGATGGTGAACGCGTCGGCTAGCGCCATGTTGGCCAACACCAGATACATCAGGGCGACACCGATCAGGCTCGTGTACCCGCGGAACATCAGCAATCCCAGCCGACGTGGTCTCAGATCGGCGAAACGTCGCAGCGACACGATGATCACGAGCATGGTCGACATCATCACCGCCGAGCGGACGAACTGAATTTGGAGCACCGGATAGTCCGCAGTCAGGTAACGGACCAGACCGTCCTGTAGCGCATAAAAAATGACGGCAACATTGATATAGGCGATGCCCAGAAGCGATCGATCACCAGCCCTCACGCCTTGCTCTCGCCCGCCATGCGTTTGAGCTGTCGCGCTTCGTCATAAACGATGAAGATACCGCTGGCGATCAGCAGCACGGCGCCGGCAATCAGGTTCCAACTGGGGATCTCGGCAAAGACCAGATAGCTGATGATCGCAATGTAGAGCACACCCATGTAATCGAACGTGATCACCGTGTTTGCGGCGGCAAAGCGATAAGCCTGCATCATCAAGTACTGCGTGATGCCCGCGAGAAGACCGACGGCGAAGAGCATCGGGAATTCCGAGGCCGGCGTTGACGTCCAGAGAAACGGCATGAACGGCAACAGTGTTAGGCTGCCGAACAGAGGGAAGTAAAAGATGATTGTCAGACTGTCTTCCGTGCGCGTGAGGACGCGGTTGACCATCATGGCGAGCGCGTAAGCGCCGGCCGAGATGAACGCGACGAAGGCCCAGATATTGAACAGCCCGGCGCCCGGGCGCATGACGATGGCGACCCCCACAAACCCCAGAACAACGGCGCCCCATCGGGCCGCCGGGACGCGTTCGCGCAAAAGCCAGCCCGACAGCGCCGCGACGAAGATCGGCGCCGATAGGCTGATCGTGGTCGCGTCGTCGAGCTCAAGAAACTTGATGCTGAAGAAGAAGCTGCCGCTCGCGATGGCCCCCAGCACACCGCGCAGAACCAAAAGCCACCATCTGTTGGCTTGGAACAGCTCGCGACGCTTCATGCCGACGATGGCGGCACCGACCAGGATCGCCATGACGACGAACCGAATGAAGGCGATCTGGATCGGTGAATAGTCCTCTGTGAGGAGCCGGATCAAAGCCTCGTTGCAGGCAAGGATCATTAACGCGACGTTGATGTAGACGATGCCGAGCAGCGGTCGGTGGGCGTGGCTGGCCATCAAGGCGGCCCGCCGGAAGTCGCGCGTCGCAGCGACGCCTCCCTGTACACCGTGTAAAGACCGCTCGCGACCACAATCAGAGCCCCCGCCACCGACCATAGATCCGGAATGTCGCCCCAAACGACATAACCCAGGATAACAGCCCAGACGAGCGCGAGGTACTCAAAGGGCGCGACCACCGATAGCGGCGCGGCACGGAACGCGCTGGTCATGCAGAATTGGGCGAGGCCCGCGCACAGACCAACGGCGGCGAAAAGACCCCAGTCGACGATGCTGGGTGTCAGCCATTCGCCAGGCAGGATCAGCAGCACCACACCGCTGCCGATGCTGTTGAAGATGATCTGGAAGAGCACCATGGTCTCGGCAGATTCGGTCACACCCAACCGGCGCGTGTGCACGAACGCCATGCCGAAAAAGACCACCGAGGACATCGCCAGCATGGTCGCGGCCAACGGGAACTCGCCGCTGGGCCCGACGATCAGCAGAACGCCGAAAAACCCGGCGAAGATCGCGGCCCAGCGCCGGGCATCGACGGTTTCGCCCAGCAGCAGCGCACCGAACGCCGTCACCACCAGCGGCATCGCCATCCCGACCGCCACCATGTCGGCAAGCGGCACCATGTCGAGCGCGCCGACCCAGGTCGCGAACGCCATGAACAACAAGAAGCCACGCAGCAGCAACGCGCCGAACTTGCGTGTCGTCAGCGTCTTGCGGAAGCCTGCCCGGCGGACCAGTACCAGCACGGGCACAAAGGAAAACAGCGACCGCAACAGCAACAGCTGGTAGACGAAATAGGCCGTCACCAGCCATTTGTTCAGCGCGTCATGCCAGGCAAACAGCGTGATGCCGACCAACATAAAGGCGATGCCGTGAAGCCGGCCGCGCCAGTCGCCGTCGGGGGATGGATTGGATGACACGGCAGGCCCGCCCCGAGTTTGGAGCGGGCACTATCGGTGCCGAATGGGGTGCTGACAAGCGGCCATGAGCACCCTCACCCAGCTTCGGCCCAAGCTAGGCTAATCCATGGACTAGCTCTTATCTAAGAATGGGAGGCCGATTCACGACCCACATCGTTCGATGTGGGTCGACCGGGCTCCGAGGCGCTAGCGCGGCCAAGCCTGCACGTCCATCTCCCTCCAGGGGAGAGGGAAACAATGCTGGGCGCCCTCTCCGCTTTAGGGAGAGGGCCGGGGTGAGGGGTCCGCGCGTTAGCGCGCTTAAAGATGGTTGATCCGCGTTACTGGATGCTGACCGGCTCCAGGTCGTTCTGGCGCGCGGCGACAAACGCCAGCTCACGCGATTCGACGACGGCCAGCAGGCTGCCGTCCGCGCCATGGATGCCATAGGCCTTGCCCTGCTCGGTCTCGACCGGCGCGACATAGGCCAGATGCGGCGCGCCCATTTTGGCGAACGCCTCCGGCGACATGGCGGCGATCGCGTCTTTGAATGTGTTCTCCGTGTTCGGCATGGTTACTCTCCTCTACACCCGTCATGCGGCGTGTTACGCGGTCAGGACTTCTGCTCCAGACCCTCGACGATCTTGGCGCGGCTACCGGTTCCGTCGCCGGCCTTGATGTCGATGACCTTTTGTTTGACCTCCGGGATCGGCCGTTCCAGGTCGACATGCAGTAGGCCGTTGTCGAGCGACGCGCCGACAACCTCGATACCCTCGGCGAGCACGAAGCTGCGCACGAACTGGCGCGCGGCGATGCCGCGATGCAGGTAGATCCGCTTGTCGTCGTCGACCTGTTTGCCGCGCACGATCAGCTGGTTTTCCTCCACCAGGACGCTCAAATCGTCCATGGTGAAGCCGGCCACGGCCAGGGTGATCCTGAGGCCGTTCTCGCCGATCTGCTCAATGTTGTAGGGCGGA
Source organism: Pseudomonadota bacterium (assembly GCA_039028155.1). NCBI lineage: Bacteria > Pseudomonadati > Pseudomonadota > Pseudomonadota bacterium. The sequence goes on along the minus strand of JBCCIS010000044.1, from coordinate 3,872 downwards.
TAGCCGTCGCTGGACGTTTTGGCGACCCGATCGAGCACACGCTCGAAATGGTCAAAACCCAGCAAAAGCGGGCTGTCAAAGGCCGTCATTCGGGCCATAGGGGCATCTCCTCCACTGAGCGAGGGCCTGACGTTCAATGCCGGAATCCAATGGCAAACCGGCATATGCCACCCCGAAATGGCGGCGGCACGAGGGTTAACGTGGGAACGGAAGCTAGCGATTTCAAGCGCTTAGCTAAAACGCCGTTCCCGGCACTATGGCGAAAAGGCGGCCGCCAGGAAGTCGAGCAGCGCTTGCTGCGCCGCGGCCGCCGCCTCGGCATTGCCGCCGGCCTCGGCGCCACGCCGCCCGCACGCGGTGAGCACGTCGCCGAGCGACGCACCATCGACCGTGTCGCCAGTGGTGCGTTCGACGAAGACACCAGGACCGGTCTCCTCGATCAGGCAGTCGGACGGAATCATGCCGGTGACGGGCACCCAGTCCAGACCGTCTAGAGTCGGATGATCGAAGGCGTGGCGGGCGCCCGGATAGATCACGAGGTCGACCGGCTCACCCGCCATCGACGCCACGAGATCGCGGCACAACACAGCCGGCGTGACGTTATCGTTATCGCCCATCTGGATCAGCACCGGCGCGCCGGTCGTTGTCGTGTCCAGGGGCCTGAGGCCGCACCATGGATAGAACGCCGCGTGGGCGGCGAAACGGTCACCACCATAGGCGGCGCGGATCGTTTCAAGCGCACCATAAAGCGCGGCGATGCCGCCTTTGGAAAAGCCGACCAGGGCGATGCTGTCGCCGTCAATTCTCGGATCGGCCGCAAGCGCGCGACGTGCCGCGAACGCGTCGGCCAGTATACTGGCCTCTGTCACCAGCGTCTGATCGTCGACCGTGCGTGTGACGCCACGTGCGCCAAAGCTGTCGACGACAAAGGCGGCGTAGCCGGCGTCGCGCAAGAGTTCGGCGTAGAACCAATCCTGGCTGCCCGGTCCCGATGCGCTGTGCAGCAGAATGACGGCGGGCCACGGTGGCGGACTGTCGGGCGTCATCAGGTAGCCCCAAACGCCTTGAGGCTGCCCGGCGTCCCCCGTCATGACCTCGTTCAGGAAACCATAGTTGGCGCTATCGAAATCAATCCGTTCGCTTGATGACGGCGCCGTGGCACAACCTGTTGCCAGCAACAGAACAGCCAGCAGCGCCGCGCGCGACTTCACGGGTTAAGCGCGGCCGCGTGGTGGGCGAAGTGGTCGGCCATGAAGGACTGTACGAACCAATAGCTGTGGTCGTAACCGTCGCGCATGTTGAGCGTCAGCGCCTGGCCCTTCTCCGCGCAGACCGCTTCCAGACGATCGGGCAGCAGGTTGGGCAGGAACTCGTCGACGGTACCCTGGTCGGCCAGGATCGGCGGGCATGTATGGCCCGAGGCAATGAGGTCGCAGACGTCGTAGCGCCGCCATGACTCCTGGTCGTCGCCCAGATAACCTTTGAGCGCGTTGATACCGGGCTCGCAGTTCATCAGCGACACCATCGGTGCGAAAGCCGAGACGGACTGAAACATGCCGGGGTTCTTCAACGCCAGCGACAGCGCGCCGTGACCGCCCATGGAATGGCCGAAGACACTGCGCCGCGCGCCGTCAGCCGGGAAGTTGCCTTCCACCACGCCCGGCAGCTCTTTGACGATATAGCTTTCCATGCGGTAGTGGCGCGACCATGGCTCGGCCGTCGCATCCAGATAGAAGCCGGCGCCGGTGCCGAAAGCCCAGTCGTCGTCCTCGCCCGGAATGCCGGTCTCGCGCGGGCTGGTGTCGGGCGCGACAACGACAAAACCGTGTTCGGCCGCCAGCCGCTGGGCGCCCGCCTTAATGGTGAAATTCTCTTCGGTACAGGTGAGGCCTGAAAGGTAATAGAGCACCGGCACGGGCCCGTTCTCGGCCTGCGGCGGGCGATAGAGTGCGAACCGCATGGGCAGCCCGATCTCGTCGGACTGGTGGCGATAGATCCCCTGCACGCCACCGAAGCAGCGGTTTTCGGAAATGGTTTCGATGGCTGTCATGAGTTCCTCCGTGGTCGGTTCGCTCTAACAGCCCGTCGACAGGTTGACAATGTCGCGGATATGGAATCGTGTGCCGTTGCGCAAAAGCGCTCCATCATCCATCGGGATCTCCGTGTCCATGCGGCTCGCCACGACATGATCGACTATATCGTCGTCGCCGGTTACCTGTGCATCGTTCTGGCGATAGGGCTCTGGACCAGCCGCGCTATCAAGTCGGTCGACGAATATGCCGTCGCCGGGCGCTCCTACGGATCGATTGTGGTCTTCGCCACCATGTCGGCGTCGTTCATCGGCGGCGGGTTTTCCATCGGCAACGCCGAGAAGGTGTTCCTGTTCGGCATCGTCAACGTGGTCGGCCTGTGGGGCTTCAGCCTAAAGGAGATCCTGGTCGCCCGCTATATCGCGCCGCGCATGGTGCACTTTCCCGGTGCCATCTCGGCCGGTGACATCCTGGCGACCAGCTACGGACGCACCGGGCGCATGGTCAGCGGGGTCTTCGCCCTTCTGCTGTGCACCGGCATCGTCGGCGCGCAGGTCGGCGCAATCGGTGCGATCTTCAACGTCTTTCTTGGCATGCAGATCGAGGTCGGCATCCTGATCGGCTGCGGCATCGTGATCGCCTATACGACAGCCGGCGGCATGCGGGCCGTGGTGGTGACCGACCTCTTTCAGTTCGTCATGCTGGCGATCGGCATCCCGCTGGTGCTCGTCTTCGGCATCATTTATGTCGGCGGGTTCGACGCGCTGGTCGCGGCGGTGCCGAAGGACCGGTTCGAGGTTCCCGGGATCCACTACACCTGGATCGGGGTCGGCGCGCTGTTCCTGACCTTTCTGTTGGGCGAGACCCTGGTGCCGCCCTATCTGCAGCGCCTCTTGATCAGCAAGGACGCCAACAAGGCCGCGCGCGGCGTCCTGATGTCCGGCCTCTTCTCCATCCCCTTCTTCGCGATATCCGGCTTGATCGGGCTCGTCGCGCTCGCCATGGACCCGGCAATCGCCTCCAACCTCGCCCTGCCGCACGTGGTCGTCAATGTCCTGCCGCCGGTGCTCAAGGGCTTGGTGATTGCGGGCATCATCGCGATCGTCATGTCGTCGGGCGACTCGTTCCTGAACTCCGCGGCGATCGCCTTCGTCAACGATCTGGTCAAGCCAGTCGCGGGATCGCGGCTGGGCGAGCTCGGCTACCTGCGTTTGGCGAAGGCGGTGACCCTCATCGTCGGCCTGCTCTCCGTCGGCTTCGCGCTGACGATCGAGAGCCTGCTGGACATCCTGATCTTCGCTTACACCTATTGGGCGCCGGTCATCGTCGTGCCGCTGGCTGCGACGATCTTGGGTTATCCCAAGAGCACGCGCTGTTTCGTCGCCGGCGCCATCGGCGGTTTCATCACCGCGCTCCTGTGGAACCAACTCCTGGGCAAGCCTTTGTTGATAGAAGGTTTCGTCATCGGCGCCTTGGTCAACGTCGCGCTGTTCGTCGCCATTCCCACCGCACGGCCACGGTCGGAAAGCTGATAACAAAACGGCGCCCGGTTTCCCGGACGCCGTCTGCCTCAAAGATACTCTCTGATCAGTACGTAATGACGCTGCGGATCGACTCGCCTTCGTGCATCAGGTGGAAGGCCTCGTTGATCTTATCGAGCGGCATGGTGTGGGTGATCATGTCGTCGATGTTGATCTTGCCGTCCATGTACCAGTCGACGATCTTCGGCACGTCCGTGCGGCCCTTGGCGCCGCCGAAGGCGGTGCCGCGCCCCACGCGGCCGGTGACGAGCGGGAACGGGCGGGTCGACATCTCCGCGCCAGCCGGCGCGACGCCGAGGAT
>JBCCIS010000043.1 GCA_039028155.1 Pseudomonadota bacterium | reverse complement strand
GGCGTTTCCTGCAACATGGCGCCGATGGCGCGCACCGGCTTGCCGTCGGCGCCCTGTTGGACCACGAGATTGTCTTCGCAGCAGCCCGCCGAACACGGGTCGTCGGCAATCAGGTCGAGGACCGTGCGCTCGGGATGGCGTTCCGGGGCGACCAGGTCGACCTCCAGGCCGGCTTCGCCGTAGAGGCCCTGTTCGCGCGCCCAGATCAGACCGGCGAACTGACAGTCCACATGCCAGTCCAGATAGAAACGGAAAGGCGTCATGGACGCCACTCAGCCATCGACTCGGTCGAAGTAGACGCCGAGAAACGCGAAGTCGTCGGACGGCTGGTGAAAGTAGTCCCAGTGATCCGCGCGAAACGCCTCCAGGCTGATCTCGCCTGAGACAGCGGGGTCGCGCCGCCACAACCGTTCAGGAATGGCGTCCCAGCGGACGAGTTCGATGCCGGTCAAGCGCACCCGGCATCGTGTCATGCCGTCGCGGTCGATCACATCATAGGTCGCGCCGACATGAAGCGCGGTATTGTTCGCATCAAGACCTTCGCTCCATGCGACGAACCGCACGGTCGCCGTCTTGCTGCCGTCGATGATCTGGTCGATCAGCGCCAATTGGAACCATTGCATGCGGTGCACGGTGATGGTCCGACTCCCTCAGAATGGTATCTTGTCACAAAAGCGCTTGATCACGTTACGCGTGATGGCCGCTACGTTGTTGTCGAAGTTCTTGCACGGCAAGGCCGAGACCCAGGCGATGGAGCCGGTCGAGAAGATGGCGCCGCCGTTGTCGGTTTCGAAGAACACCATGTCCGCGTGCACCCGGGGCTGCAGCGAGCCATAGATCATCGGGTGCATGTGGCCGAGCTCCTCGTTGACCATCAAGACGGTATCGGAGTGGTCGAAGGAGCTGGCCAGCACCAGGGCGTGCGGCGGCGTGCCGCGCAAGGGGTCGGCACAGTCGAGCTCCCAGCCCGCCGCGCCGTCGCCGAGCAGACCGAAGTCGCCGATCAGTTCGTCCTCGCCCAGGCCGTCGAAGATCCAGGCAGCGCGCGGGTCGTGGCTGCCGGGTTGTCGGCGATAGGGGCTCGACCAGTCGAAGCCTTGGGCGATGAAACCGACACCGACGACTGATTGGGGCGTGCGGCCGCCACGCCACCACAGACCGCCCAGCTCGCCGGTGAAGCTCATGTGGTACTCGCCGGGCTCGGCGATCCAGGAGCGCGAGCCGTCTTCGGCCCGGCGCATCTCCATGACGCCCGGCTTGTCGTTACGGAATGCGACGCGCCAATAGAAACCGTTGCCGCCCATGTACATCAGCCGGCCACCCTGGCGCGTATAGTCCTGAATGCCGTCCAGCATGCGGGTTGAATAATACTCGGGATGGCTCATGGTCATGACACACGGCCATCGGGCGAGCAGGTCCGCGCCTTCGCGGTCGAGATCCTCGTCGCTCACCATGTCATAGGCGATGCCCTCGTGCTCGAGCCAGGCGATCAGATGCATGTCCGCGCTCATCTGCCACAGCGAATTGTGCTGGGGGCTCAGATTGGCGATCGGTCTGAGCCGCGAGCTGTAATGCGGGCCGGTATCGTCGGCGTGCAGGCCGTACATGCTGACACCGAACTCCGGATGTTCCTGCTGATGGAGGTCGTCGGGACCCAGACGTGGCGTTCGGTTGAATTGATAGTCGTACTCCGCCGAGGCAATCTGCTCGTCCAGATTGGCATAGGCCAGATAGCTCGCGGTCGGCACGAGCACACACAGCGACGCCGTCGTTTTGCCCGCCGGCGGGCGCACGACAAACGGCACGAACTCCGGCGCGCTGTCGTCGGCTTCCAGCTTGGCGGCATAAAGGCCGCTCTTGGCGCTTTCCGGGATCGTCACCTCGAAATCCGGCCGCCAACCGCAGTCGTAGATTGCGTCTTCGACGAAGTGCATGGCGCCCCACTGCTCCGGCGCTTTGGTCCAGTTGAACTCGGTGGCGTCCCAGTTGTGGCCACGCACCGCGCGGATCGGCAGGTTGACGGCCTCACCGTCCAGCTTGTTGCCGGAGATATCGACCAGCCTGTCGCTGCCGATCTCCTGGCTGAAATCCCAGGCGAGCACGGCGTCCCTGGCAAGTTTCTTCGGCAGGGCGCCGGTCAGCAGGGCGGCGCTCTCGTCGTCGTCGAGCAGGCGGTTGATCAAGACCGGGCGTTCGATTTTGCCGTTCACGTGGCCGCCGGGAAACCACGTGCCGCTTTCGGTTTGGTTGTTGTAGGCGCCGACCATAAAGGCGGCTTCCCGGTTGTGGATGTTGCCCATCTCGGGCGCCGGGACCGTCGCCTCTGAGCACGCCTGAATGGTGGGCACGGGATTGATCATGCGCTGGACGATCTTAAGCGTCTTGGTTTCGGCGTCGTAACTGCCGGTCAGCAGATACCATTGGCGCGCGATCAGTGGTTCCGGCGCGACGGCGCGGGCTGTGCGATGGTCGTTGCCGTCGCCGACGAAGAAACAGGCGTGCCCGTCGCCATTGGTGAAGAGACCCCAGCCGAACTCATTGCTTTCGGCGAACTTGGAGACGATCGACTTCCACGGCCGTTCCGGCGTCGTCGGCCAGAACAGGCATTGCAGCGAAAAGCTCTCCAGCTTGTCGAACGCCTTGTTATGGCCGACCGCGCCATAGGCGCCGGGCCACGTCGGCTGGTGGCGTGCCGCGTGGCTGCCGTTGGCGGGCACGTCGAGCACGTCGTCGCGATAGCCGGGACCGCCCGGCTGGTCGTCGCCGGAGAGAAGGCGCACGATGCTGGCCGTATAGCTGGATACCCCGTCGTCTGCGCTTGCCATGATGCGGATCGTGTCGCCTGGCGCGACGGAGATCTCGTCGGCATAGGCCGCGAGTTTCTTCTTCAACATGGTTCACCTGCCCCTTGTTGCGACCGTGCGCCGCCCCGAACCGTCTGGGATTCCGGCCAGTCGCTATGGCGACAACCTAGCCGATGCCAGGCACCCATAAGAACCCCTCACGTCTGCCATGAGGAAACCATGGCTTGCCCCAATTTGGGAAATCTCTAAACCAGCACTATGAGTACGGTTACCCTGTCATCAGGCCAGCGCACCCGCGGTATCATCGCCTGTATCGCGGCGACGACCACCGTCACGGTGACGTTGGGCATCAGCTATCCGTTCCTGGCGCTGACTCTGCATCATCAGGGTGTCTCGCCCTTGCTGAACGGGCTGAACGCGTCCGTCCAGATGCTGGCGGTGATGTTCCTGGCACTTCTGGCGCCTCGGCTGATCCGGCGCTTCGGCGTCAAACGCGTTATTGCCGCCGGCATGGTCGGCATGGCCGTGGCGCTTGCCTTGCTGCCGGTTTTCCCGTCGGTCTGGCTGTGGTTTCCGATCCGGTTTCTGCTGGGCCTGTCGGCCGAACTCGCGTTTACCGCCGGTGATGTCTGGATCAACCAGCTTGCCGACGAACGCCGGCGCGGCCGTCTGATCGGTGTCGCCGGCATGTTCCAGCACGGCGGCTTTGGTCTGGGGCCGATGATGCTGACGGTCCTGGACACGCAGACCTGGACGGCGCTCTATATCGGCATCGGGATTGTGTTGGTTGGCTTGGTGCCGCTCGCGGTCGCAGGCGGCGCGCAGGCGGCGCTACAGGGTGATCATCGGGCGCGCATTATCCATTTCTTCACCATCGCGCCGTCGCTGATGATGGCGGGCCTTATGTTCGGCCTGATCGACAGCGCGACCTTGTCGCTTTTGCCGGTCTACGGTGTTGATATGGGCGTCGGCGAAGATACAGCCAAACTGATGCTGACGATCTTTGTCGTGGGCGCGATCATCGCGCAGATACCGGTAGGTTTTCTTGCCGACCGTGTGGAGACACGGCGTCTGATGGCCGCCTGCACGTTCGTGACGCTGCTCACCATCGCGGCGCTGCCGTTTCTGGTGACCGATCCCGTCCTAATCTATCCGACCTTGTTGCTGATGGGGGCAACGCTGGGCAGTTTCTATACCATTGCGCTGACCGCCATGGGGCGACGTTTCCGCAGCGCGCAGTTGGTCGGGGCGACGACCAGTTTCATGTTCTTGTGGGCCATCGGCAGCGTCATCGGACCGAGCATCAGCGGCGGCGCGATGGACGCGCTGGGCCCTGTCGGTATGCCGATCGTCGGGGTTATCTTCTGCGCCATCTTCCTGGGCGTGTTGTTGCGGCGTATCTCCAGCGCGCCGCCGCTTGTGGTCGGCAATGAGTCGGACGCGCGGACGTCGGACTGAACGCCTTACGGTACGTCCTTGCCGTCGACGGTGAGACGGCCGACTTTTTCCGGATAGAAACAGAGATAGCCGGTGATCCGGCCGACTTCGTCGAGTGGATCGGGGTAGTGCCAGACCGCATCGTTGATTACGGTTTGGCCGATCTTGACGTGGTGATAACTGGCCGTGCCCTTGTACGGGCAGCGCGTCTTTGTATCCGACGCGATAAGAAGATCCTGGCGTACGTCTTCCAGTGGCATGTAGTAGCGGACCGGCAGACCGGTCTCGAACAGGAAGCGCGCGCGCGTTGTCTCCGCAATGGTCTCGCCGGCGGCTTCGACGCGAACCGGACGCGAACTCGCGACGATGTCGATCCGCGCCTTCGGATCGCGGGCGTGTACGTGGACCTCGTCGTCTTCTTCGTACCAGTGATCGAGTTGGTCCCAATAGAACGCCAGGTAACCTTTGATGGAGCGGCACTCGTCGAACGGCGTTTCATAGGTCCAGACCGCGTTCTCCGCCACGCGGTCGCCATGCGCCAGGCTGTAATAGGACGCGTCGCCCTTGAATGGGCAGTGGGTCGTGTGGTCGCTGCCGGTCAGCAGCGCCATGTCGGCATCGGCGCGCGGCACGTAATAGACCGGCAGGTGTTCGGTCTCCCGCAAGATGACCGCATCGAGCGTATCGAACACCGTTTGGCCGCCGAACATGGCGCGCAGGCGTTTGGCGCATGGTAGGATTTCGATCTGATAGTTCGGATGCGCCTGGAAGCCGGGCGCCGGATTGGCGATGCGTGACAACTCGGTCATGGCGTCTTCTCCGCTGTTAGAGTCTATATTGGCGCGACCGACACGTTGAAAAAGGGCCAGATGCATGGGTAAGGACCAGGAGGATGATGTTCGCGAATTGTTGATGCCGTCAGGCGAGATCTATCGTCCGCGGTACTCCGGTGTCGCGACCTTCATGCGCCGTCCCTTGCGTGCCGACGGCGACTGGGATGGGGTCGAGATCGGCTTGATCGGCGTCCCGTTCGATGGCGGCGTGACCAATCGTCCCGGCGCGCGCCATGGCCCGCGGGGATTGCGCGAACAGTCGACATTGATGGGCCATACCAACCATCAGACCGGCATTCGGCCCTATCACATCGCCGAATCGGCAGATCTGGGCGACGTTCTGATCGAGGGTGTCTACAGCCTTGAGCGCGCCATGGATGACATCGAGGCGTTCTATAAGAAGGTCCATGCCGCCGGCATTCTGCCGCTGACCGCAGGCGGCGACCATTCGATCACCTTGCCAATCATGAAGGCGATCGCCGCCGATCGGCCCGTCGGTCTGATCCACTTCGACGCCCATTGCGACACAGGGCCGGAACTGTTCGGCCACAAACACCATCATGGCGGACCGTTCAAGGTTGCTGTCGAAGATGGTGTGCTGGATCCCAAACGCACGATCCAAATCGGCATTCGTGGGCCGGCCGAGCCATTGTGGGCGTTCAGCTATGAATCCGGCATGACCGTGATTCATATCGAGGACCTCTACGCTATGGGTATCGATGCCGTGATCGCCAAGGCGCGCGAGGTGGTCGGCGACGGCCCGACCTATATCAGCTTCGATGTCGACGGCCTGGACCCGGTCTATGCGCCGGGCACGGGAACGCCTGAGGTCGGCGGCTTCACCACCTTTGAGGCGCAACAGATGCTGCGCGGCCTGCGCGGTCTCGACATCGTTGGCGGCGATGTGGTCGAGGTTTCGCCGCCGTTTGATCCCTCGGGCCAGACCGCGCTGACCGGCGCCCAGATGATGTGGGAGATCCTCTGCCTGATGGGCGAGAACGTGGCGTCGAAGAAGAGCTAGGAAAACGGCCGCTTCTGCGCGTTAACGTCAACGGCGCGTCTTCACACGAGGATCGTTGCAGCGCTTTGCAGCACAGGGCAACCCGGTTGTCGCAATCGCGGAAAGAGGACTGGAAGAACGCAGACGCAGCCCGAGCTTTTTCGGCCCGCGCCGCGTAAGCGACCCCATATCGTGCTGGCTTATGCGGCCTTGACCATACGTGACGCGAAACTCTCACGCGCCTTCATCGTCCGTGCCCACCGATTGGCGAAACTCAAATTGTCAGGCAACGTTTTTTGCAGGATGTCACAGACGAAGAGTGCGGCCATTCCCGTAATGTCCGCGATCGAGAACGCGTCGCCGGCGACAAAAGGCCTGTCGTCTGACAACTCGCTGTCGAGCCATGCCCAGTTGCTATCGAACAGGCGGCTCTGCGATTCGGCGAAGTTGGCCAGCTGTTCGACCTTGTCGGCGAAGAACGGCAGGGTGTGGCGCCCCACGTTGCCAATCGGTCCAAAGATCTGCTGCTCCATGCGCCGGTTCCACATCTCGATACGCGCTTGGTCAAAGGCGCTTTCGCCCATCAGCGGGGGATTGGGATAAAGCTCTTCCAAGTATCGGCTTATCGCGACGCTCTCTGTCAGGATGTGCCCATCGTCCGTTTCGAGAACCGGGAGCTCTCCGAGAGAATTGATAGCCAGAAAGTCAGCTGTTCGCGTTCCGCCGCCCAGGACATCGATCTTCTCACGATCGACCTCGATACCCTTCTCGGCGAGAAAAACATGAACGCGCAGCGAGTTGGGCGTCATTGCGTCGTAGAGTTTCATGGTGGTTCGTCTCCGGTGAGTAGGTTGATGTTGACAGTGAACTTATCGGTTCACTAACGTGGGAACACGTTAAAGTCAACCAACTAGTTCACTAATGAGTCCACCACCGATGCCCGATCTAAGTCGAACCTTTGCCGCGCTGAGCGACACCACGCGGCGCGCGATCGTTGCTCAGCTCGCCGATGGTGACATGCCCATATCCGATCTGGCGGCACCGTATGCGATGTCGCTGACGGCCGTGTCCAAGCATGTCCGAGTGCTCTCAGATGCCGGTCTTGTCCGTGTCACCAAACGGGGGCGCACCAGGTACTGCAGCCTGATGGCAACACCGATGAAGGATGCCGCCGAATGGTTGGACGGATATCGCGCGTTTTGGGACGGCCAGTTCGACTCGCTGTCTCGCTATCTGGACGACCTGGACAAGAATTAGACTGCGGCCTTTGTGCGCGCAGACCTGTCCGATCGCACACACAAGCAACGACCACGAACAGAATTGGGCACCCGTCGAAGGACTGTTAGTCCAGTTCTTCTTCGGCGATGACCCAGGGTTCCTGGCGCGCAGCCTCGCTCCAGGCCTGCATGGCCGGCAGCGCTACGATCGCATCGACATAGGCAGACGAGACGGGGTCGAGGTCGACACCATAGGTCAACAGTCGGCTGGCGACCGGCGCGTACATGGCGTCGGCGGCCGAGAAGGCGCCGAACAGGAAGTCGCCGCCGCTGCCGTAATCGCCGCGGCATCGGTTCCACCGTTCCTGGATCTGAGCGACATCGTTCAGCGCGCCGGGCGTATGGCCACGGCCGGGCAGGGACTTGCGGATGTTCATCGGCATCGCCGAACGCAGGTCGGCAAAACCCGCATGCATTTCGCAGGCAACGCTGCGCGCGACCGCGCGTGCCTCGAAACCGTCTGGCCAGATAGCGGCCTGGGGATGGCGATCGGTGGCATACTCGATTATCGCCAGGGTCTCCCAGATGGTCAGATCGCCGTCGACCAGGCACGGCACCTTGTGCGACGGTGAGACCTCAGCGATTGCCGCATCCCATTTGTCGTCGAACAACGGAATCAGTTTTTCCTCGAACGGCAGACCGAAATGCTCGAAGACCAGCCACGGCCTGAGCGACCACGACGAATAGTTTTTGTTGCCGATATAGAGGACGGGTGTAGTCATGCGGCCAAACCGAGGCGCGGCGGATCGGCCTCCAGCGCCTCGCGGATGAGAGCCTGGAAGAAGATGGTGCCGGGCTCCTTTTCCGGTGACAGCTTGCCGGACTGGTAGATGCCGGCTTCCAGGTTCTTCTGAACCTTTACGCACACTCCCATGTCTTCGTCCATCACGGCGATGGAATCCTTGATGTAGGACCGGCCATAGTCCTCCTCGCCTGCCGGAAACCAGTACCACGAGCGGATGGTCATGGCACCTGAGCCGTCGGGCTCGACCTGCTCGATGTTGAGGGCGCGGTCGGAGTAGTGCAGCAACAGGCCGGGGTACTTATAGATCCACAGCCCCTTGTTGGCGCGCACGTCCGACGTGCCGCCGTAGTCGACATGGAAACCAACGAAGCCGCCATTCTCGTAGGTCCGGATGTCGGCATCGGAGACCGCCTTATTCAGCGCTCCGTGAACGAAGGGCAGGTGGTAACCTTCACACGAATTGTCGCCATAGGCCTTCCAGTCGCAGGCGCCGGCGATCGTCGTCTCGTCAAGAAAGACAAACGTCTCCGTCGCCGGGTAGTCATCCACCAGGCGATCGACATCGCCCATCCAGGCTGCGAGGTCCGGCGCGGCTTCTTCGAGACAGACAAAGACAAGCCCCCGCCAGGTTTCGACGCGCACGGGAAACAGCCCGAACTTCGATTTGTCGAGGGCGCCTGAATCGGGGAAGCCCGGCGCCGTTCTGAGGCTGCCGTCAAAGCCATACATCCAGCCGTGATACTGGCAGCGCAGGGTTTGGCAGCGACCGCCGGCGTCGGTGAACAGGGGCCCTGCGCGGTGGCGGCAGACATTGTGGAAGGCGCGTAAGCCGCCGACGCGGTCGCGCACGGCGAACACCGGCCAGCCCGCCACATTGGCTGTGAGATAGGCGCCGGCCCGATCGAGCTCGGCCTCGCGCCCAACCAGCCACCAGTTGCGCGCAAAGATCAAGTGGCGCTCACGCTCGTACTGATCGGGATCGTGGTACCACGCGGCGGGCAGCGTGTCGGTCAGGGTTTGCGGCGCGGACATGGCGACTTCCTCACATAAACCTTGTCATAGGCACATCGGTGTTTGACTTCGATAGATTTATTTATAACATGTGACATGTTAAAAAACTGGCTGATGTCATAGCCGATGAAAGGGTCGCTCGTCCATGCCTAAGGTCGTGAACCATGATGCCCGCCGCGAAGAGGTCGCCGAAGCGACATGGCGCGTGATCGCCAAGCACGGCGTTGACGGCGCGACGCTGCGCGAGATCGCGCGTGAGGCCGGTTTTACGACCGGGGTTATTCACCACTATTTCCGCGACCGCGGTGAACTCATGGCATTCGCTTATCAGCTGATCGCCGAGCAGACCGCTGAACGTCTGACGGAGACCCTGGCGGTCTTGCCCGCGGGCATGCCGCGGGTACGCGCGACGATCGAAGCGCTGGCGCCGGGCGAGCTCAAGTCCGGGCGTGTCGCCGCGCTTCTCGGCTTTTGGTCCAGCGCGACCATCGATGATCGCCATCGTGCGCTGAACATGTCGTTCTATGACCGCTATCGCGGCTTGGTCCGCGAGCAGGTCGAGGACGCTATCGCGGTCGGCGATCTGCCACGCCACCTGGACCCCGACGACACCGCCGATCAGCTGGTCGCCCTGGGAGAGGGCATATTCGTGCGGACCGCGCTTGACCCCAAGCGCTTTTCGCCAGAGCGGCGCGCGCAACTGATCAGCAGCACGCTCGCCATGTTTGCCGCCGATACGGCACCGGAAGAGGAGACGACCCCATGACCATCATGAAACAGCTCAATCTCGATGACTTTGTCAGCGCCGAACAGGTCGCGTGCCTGCGCCGTCCGGTCGGCGAGGCCGAGGGCCTGCCGGGCCGAGTCTATGCCGACCCCGACTTCTTCGAGCTGGAGCGCAAGATGATTTTCCCGCGCGGCTGGATGGCGATCGCTTATGAGTCGGACGTTGCCGAGCCGGGCGACGCCCAACCGGTTTCGATTGCCGGTTGGGACTTCATCGTGGCACGCAACCGCCAGGGCGAGGTCAAGGTGTTCCACAATATCTGCCGGCACAGGTCGATGACCGTGCTGACCGAGCCCTGCAAGAAGGCCCAAAGGCTGCAGTGTCCCTGGCACGGCTGGACCTATGACCTCAACGGCCGGCTGATCGCGACGCCGGATATCGGTGGCATCGACGAGACGACCGGCAAGGTCAGCGCCGAGCAGCCGGGCATCGAGAAGGCAACGCTGGGCTTGCGCGAGGTGCGCAGTGAGACCTGGATGCACTTCGTCTTCGTCAACATCGACGGCCAAGCCGAGCCGTTCGAGGACTTCATCCGCCCGGTTCACGAGCGTGTCCCCGACCACGACCTCTCGGTCGTGCAGTTCTCAGGCCTGACGACCGAGGCGCAGTTCGACGGCAACTGGAAGCTCGCCATCGAGACCGGATGCGAGGACTACCACCTGCCTTGGGTTCACCCTCAGATCGGACCCAGGAGCGGCGTCTTCCGTGGCGAGCGGGGCGGCAACACCTATGTCTCGATCGCCAGCCGACGCGAGACAGAAGTGCTGACCGGCGACACTCTGCCGATGTTCCCCCATTACAACGGCAAGAAGGTGGGTGAAGACGGGCTCTCGCGGGAGCTCGTGCTCTTCTTTATCGTGCCCAACGCCATCGTCTCCGTCCTGGACGACCACGTCGTCACCAACATCTATTATCCGATGGCCCATGATCGGACGCCGACGCGCCGCGCCTTTCACTTCATCGGCGAGGCGGCGACGGACGACGAACACCGCGCGACCCGCGAGGCGGTGCGCGACGCCTGGATCAAGGTCGGCGAGCAGGACTTCCCCATGGTGCGCGAGGTCCAGACCAAGCACGCCCAGCGCGACGAGCTCGGCATGGAGACACGGTTCTCGGCCTACTGGGAAAGCGCCGTGCATCATTTCCAGAACCTGGTCGTCGACCGGTTGCAGGCCTGATGTTCTATGGCCTGATCGGCTCAAGCTAGAGATTGAGTTTCATGCCGATGTGACTGGGTTCGAAGCCGAGCCTCTCGTAGAAACGATGGGCGTCGGGCCTGGTCCGGTCGGTTGTTAGCTGAACGAGGCCGCAGCCCGCTTTCTTCGCCTCGTCAATGGCAAATCTGAACATCTGTTCGCCAAGACCGGTGTTGCGGTGGTTTCGGGCGATGCGGACGGCCTCGATCGTTGCCCTCATCATGCCGTGGCGGGCGAGGCCCGGCGTCAATGTCAGCTGAAGGCAGCCCATGACATCGTCGTTGTCGTCGACGGCAACAATGATCCGGTTGCCGGACTGCCGTTCGATGGCGTCGAACGCCTCGACATAGGCGGCAGGCAGAGGATCCTCCAGCCGCTCCCTTGTCGCGCCCAGGACGTCATCGGCCAGCAGGGCCACAATCGCCTGAAGGTCGTCTTTGGTCGCGGTACGTAGTCTCATGGCCGGACCCTCTCTTCGCCCGGTGTCAAACGATGCCGGCAGTGTAGCCCTGATTGGCGGTCATCAACGGGCGAAAAGCCTGCCAAACGATCCCGCGAGCGGGCCAACGCCTTCGTTGCAAGTCGGCCCGGCTTCACCCAGTGTGCGCCATCGACCGTGAGCGTCGGGCGCCGCTCGTGGTGGCCCGGCCGAACCAGCGACGAGGTCCGACCGGTGTTTCATTCGTTCTTTCCCAATCCCCGCATCTTTTTCCCCGCCGCTCTTGTGTGGACCGGGCTGTCGATGGCCATCTGGTTCATCTTCGGCGCCGATCTCGGCGAGTCGCTCAGCCTGGGCGGACTGATTGGCTACGGCTATCCCGAAGCCCCGCCGCCCGAGGCCGACGAGATGGCGATGGATGCCTACGCCAACCAACGCCTGTTCGCCGTCGATGTCTGGCTTTACCAGTACATGATCGTCGCTGGTGCCATCTTCGCCTTTCTGGTTCACCGCTTCTTGCCCCATCGCTGGTTCTGGTGGTCGGTCGTCGTGGCGTCGATCATCATCTTCATTACGTGGTTCCTGGTTCAGCTCGACGTCATGATCAACAACTGGTTTGGCCGTTTCTATGATGCCGTCCAGTTGGCTCTAAGCGAGCCTGGCTCGATCAGTCTGACAGAGTACTACCTGCTGTTGCTGGACTTCCTGGAGATCGCGATGGTCTTTGTCATCGTCGCCTCCATCAATCGGTTCATCGTCAGCCACTTCATCTTCCGCTGGCGTACGGCGATGAACGACTATTACGTCGCCAACTGGCAGAGACTGCGCCATATCGAGGGCGCGTCGCAGCGCGTTCAGGAAGACACCATGCGCTTTGCCGCCATCATGGAGAGCCTAGGTGTCAGTCTGATCGATGCACTAATGACGCTGATCGCTTTCCTGCCGATTCTTTGGGCTCTGTCGGAGCACGTCAAAGAGATACCGATCATCGGCGAAATCCCCCAGGCGCTTGTCGTTATCGCTATCGTGTGGTCTGTGTTCGGCACCGGTCTCGTGGCGCTTGCCGGCATTCGCCTACCGGGCCTGGAGTTCCGCAACCAACGCGTCGAGGCGGCCTATCGCAAAGAGCTTGTCTTCGGCGAAGATGATCCCAGCCGCGCGCAGCCACCGACGTTGGATCAACTGTTCGCCGACGTCCGACGCAACTATTTCCGGCTCTATCTGAACTACCTTTACTTCAACCTGGTACGCATCAGCTACCTGCAGGTCGGCGTACTCGTACCCTATTTTGCGCTTGGGCCGACAATCGTCTCCGCGACGATCACGCTCGGTATCCTGCAGCAGATTGTGCGCGCCTTCGGCCGTGTCGAAAGCTCGTTCCAGTACCTCATCAACTCCTGGACAACGATCGTCGAGATGATGTCGATCTACAAACGCCTCCACGCTTTTGAGGCCACCATGCAAGGCAGACAGTTAGCGGACATCGAACGCGACAACCGGCCTGACTAAGTTGATCGTGGATTAGGTCTGTAGATGGAGCGTCGCTAACCCGCCCCCTCGGCCTCCTCGATGTCGAGGTCGGGGGGTGGCACCTTGTAGCCCTTGGTCAGGTAGGTGAGGTAGCCGATCCCGATGGCGAGCCAGACAACGCCCAGGATCAGTGCGTCCTTGTCCAGGCTCGCCAAAAGGCCGAGGTCGAGAATGGCGCCCAGGCCCGGCACGACGACCCACAGCAACAGGCCGCGCCGTTCGCCGTCATGGCGGTGGCGCAGGTAGTGCGCGATCACCGAGAGATTGACGAAGGTGAAGGCGGTGAAGGCGCCGAAGTTGATAAACGAGGTCGAGGTTGCCTCGTCGAGCGCGATGGCGAGCAGGCCGAACAGGCCGGCCATGACGATATTGAAGACCGGTGTCTTGAAGCGCGCGTTGAGGTAGCCGAAGACGCGGCGCGGCAAGACGCGGTCGCGGCCCATGGCGTAAAGCAGGCGCCCGACGCTCGCCTGGGCCGACAGGCCGGCGGTGAACTGGGTGACGACCATGCCGATCAGGAAGACGGTGACGAAGATGTCGCCGCCGACCTTGCGCGCGATCTCGAACGCCGCGGCGTCCTCGTTCTGGAACTGGGTCGAGGGATGCGCGAGTTCGGTGACATAGGAGGCGCCGATAAAGACGCCGCCGCCAATCAGCGCGATCAGGAAGATCGCGCGCGGCATGGTCTTGCGCGGTTCGATGGTCTCCTCGGCCAGGGTCGAGACGGCATCGAAGCCCAGGAACGAATAGACCGCCAGCGCCGCGCCGGCGAGTGTCGCCGAGAACGGCACGCCCGGCTGGAAGAAGGGGTCGGCCGACAGCAGCGAGCCGCCGTCCGAGACCTCAACAACGTAATGCGCGGCAAGCGCCATGAACGCTGCGACGATCAGAAACTGAGCGACCATCAGGATGAAGTTCACCCTGCTGGCGAAGTGGATGCCGATGATGTTGATCGCGCTCGTCAGGACGACATAGGCGACGACCCAGATCCACGACGGGATGTCGGGCAGCGCCGCGCCCAGATAGGCGGCGCCGATCAGCCAGATCACCATGGGCAGGAAGAAGTAGTCGAGCAGGACCGCCCAGCCGACCAGGAACCCGGCATGGGCGTTGATCGTGCGCCTTGTGTAGCTATAGGCCGACCCCGATACCGGATGGATCGAGGTCATGCGCCCATAGCTGTAGGCGGTCAGCAGAATGGCGGCCAGCGCCACCAGATAAGCCCCCGCCGCCGTGCCTTCGGACTTGTCCGCCAGGACGCCGAAGGTGCCGAAGACGATCATCGGCGCCATATAGGCCAGGCCGAACAGCACGACCGCGCCCAGACCCAGGCTGCGGTCGAGCTTGGGCTGGGCGCTTGTCATGTCAGGCAGGCGCGACGATATCGCTTTCCTGTTCGCCTAGCCCCTCGACCGCCATGCGCACCTTGTCGCCGGCCTTCAGGAACACCCGCGGTTTCTTGCCCTGGCCGACGCCGGCGGGCGTGCCGGTTGCCATGACGTCGCCGGGCTCCAGCGACATGAAGCGGCTGACGAAGCTGATCAGGTGGGCGACCGGGAAGATCATGTTGGCGGTCGTGCCGTCCTGCATCATCTTGCCGCTGACCTCGCACCACAGCCTCAAATTCTGGGGATCGGGCACTTCGTCGGCGGTGACCAGCCAGGGGCCGAGCGGACAGAACGTGTCGCCAGACTTGCCGAGTACCCATTGACCGGAGCCGTAGCCCTGGAACTTGCGCTCGGAGACATCGTGGCAGGTGCAGTAGCCGGCGACATGCTTCAGCGCATCGGCCTCGGCGATGTTCTTGCCGCCGCGCCCGATGACGACGCCCAGCTCGACCTCCCAGTCGCCATGGCGGCTGTCGGGCAACAGCTCGATCGCGTCGTTGGGGCCGCACAGAGTCGTTGTCGGTTTGAAGAAGACGATCGGCTTGTCGGGCGCCGCCATGCCGACCTCCTCAGCGTGGTCGGTGTAGTTGAGGCCGATGCAGATAATCTTATTGATGCCGGCAAGCGGCGGACCCAGGCGCGGCTTGCCGCGCACCTTGGGCAGGCTCGCCGGGTCAATCCGGCTGAGACGCTTCAGCGCCGCCGCCGACAGGACGGACGGATCAATGTCATCGATTTCGTCGGCCAACGAGCGCATCGCGCCTGAATCGTCGACCAAACCCGGCTTTTCCTTGCCCGGCCTGCCGTAGCGCACAAGTTTCATGGATGTAATCCCCCGGTTATGTGGTCAGGCCGCCGTCGACGTTCAGTGTCTGGCCCGTGACGTAGTC
Organism: Pseudomonadota bacterium; assembly: GCA_039028155.1. Taxonomy (NCBI): domain Bacteria; kingdom Pseudomonadati; phylum Pseudomonadota; species Pseudomonadota bacterium. Next base: position 27,689 of record JBCCIS010000043.1, on the reverse strand, counting down.
GGCGCCGGCCGACAGGAACAGGATGGTGTCGCCATAGTCGTCCGGCGACCCCACACGCTTCAGCGGCACGATGTTTTCGATATCGTCGAACATGTCGGGGAAGCGGCACTCCCAGGGCGAGTCGACCGCGCCCGGCGCGATGGCGTTGACGCGCACGTCTGGCGCCAGCGCGCGCGCCCACTCCTTGGTCAAGTTCACCAGCCCTGCCTTGGTCGCGCAATAGACCGAGCTGGAGCCGCCGCCGCCGTGGGCCGAGATCGACGCCGTGTTGACGATCGCGCCGCCGGACGCCTTCAGGAACGGTGTCGCCGCCTTGGTGCAGCGATAGGGGCCGATCAGATTGACGTTCAAGAGCTTGTCCCAGAACGCTTCATCCTGGGCATCGAAATCGGCGGCCGGGATCGGCAGCGAGGTGCCCGGCGTGCCCGCGTTGTTGATCAAGTAGTCCAGGCCGTTGAGTGCCTCGGCGGCTTCGCGGATCATGCGTGGTGCGTCGTCGGCATTGCCGACATCCCCGGGCGCGGCGACGACGTCATGGCCTTCCGACTTCAGACGTTCGACTTCCTCGGCCAGACGCGGCGAGCTCGGCAGGTCGTTGATGGCGACGCTGGCGCCACAGCGCAAGAACGCCTCGACCGCGCCCAGGCCGATGCCCGACGCACCGCCGGTGACCAGCGCCTTGCGGCCCTGAAGATCATAGCTTGCCCGCATGGTGTTCCCCGATTTGATGTTTGGCGCGGCATCCTAGCTGTCCGGATCGCCGCTGTCCTCGCGGATTCGCGCGAAGGCGTCGAGCAGGCGCACGCCGACGCCGGTGCCGCCCTTGGGGCAGAGCGGCTTGTCGTCATAGGCCATCTCCTTGCCGGCGATGTCCAGATGGGCCCACGGGCGGCCACGCGCGAAACGCTGCAGCAACTGCGCGGCATGGGCCGCGTCCGCGTAGTCGCCGGGCTCGGCGAACTGGCGCAAGTCGGCGATGTCGGAGCCCAGGTTGTCCTCGTACTCCTGATCCAGCGGCATGCGCCACAGCTTCTCACCGCTGGCGGCCGATGCAGCTTCCAAGTCGGCGGCAAGCGCGTCGGCGTTGGTGTACATGCCGCTGTAGACGAGGCCCAGACCGGCCATGATGTCATAGGTCAGCGTCGCCAGATCGATCATGGCGGCCGGCTCGAAACGCTCGACCGCATAGGCCAGCAGGTCGAGCAGAACCAGGCGGCCTTCCGCGTCGGTGTTCAAGACCTCGATGGTCCAGCCGGCTTTCGACGTCAGGACATCACCCGGTCGATAGGCGCGGCTGCCGGCCATGTTCTCGACGAGGCCGACAATCCCGACCGCGTTGACCCCGGCGTTGCGTGCGGCGAGCGCCTGCAGCGCGCCGACGACGGCGCCGCCGCCGGCCATATCGCCTTTCATTTCCTCCATGCCCTTGGCCGGTTTGATCGAGATGCCGCCGCTGTCAAAAGTCAGGCCCTTGCCGATGAAACAGAGTGGCGCGGCATCCGGGTCATCGGCGCCCGACCAGCGCAGGATCAGCAGACGCGGTTCATGACCGCTGCCCTGTGCGACCGCCTGCATGGCGCCCATGCCTTGTTCGCTCAGATAGTCCGGACCGTGCGCTTCGATATCGACGCCGAGATCGGCCAAGGATCCGATCTGCTCGACAAACGACACAGGGAAAAGGTCGTTGGCTGGCTGGTTGACGAGATCGCGGGCGAGTTCGATACCGCCTGCGACGGCGTCTAGGTCTTGCCAGGCCGCCCGCGCCGTTTCGACTTCGTGTGTTGCGACCGTCAACCGGTCGATTCGACAGGGGGCATCGTCATCCCTTGACGTCCGGTAACGATCATAACTGTAGCCGCGCAGGCGCAGGCCCAAAGCGACATGGGCAAGTGCCCTACCGCCGGAGAGCGGCGCGTCCACAGGCGTATCGAGGGCCAGGACAGCAGCCGTTTGACCCGTCGTCGTCAGGTGAGCGGCAAGCGCTCCGCCGATCTCTTCCCAAGCCCGTGCGTCCAGTTTGTCGGGTTCGCCGAGGCCGACAAGGACGACCTGGCGTGCCGCGCCGTCGAACGAGGCCGTGACGTCCAGGGTATCGTCACGCTTGCCGGAGAACCGGCTGGCGTCAACGATCCGGCGAAGCGCGCCGCCGCATGCCGTGTCGTAGGGTTGCGTGACGGCGTCGAAGGCGCCGTCGGAAAAGACGCCAAGAATCAGTGTGCCGTCGCCGGGCGCCACAGCCTGTTCGACAAACGAAGTGTTCATGGAATTCCCTTGCACAAGTCTCGCGCGAGTCTAGTGACGCGCGGCTGTCTGACAACCGCTTGGTGACAGGATTGTCGCGGCGTATGGTCGAGCGCGTCCAAGGGGGCCGAGGGCAGTGCCGATGTTGACCCAGATCTATGAAGTATCCGGACCGGAGGAAGCCCGTCAGCTCGCCGATCTGGGCGTCGACCACATGGGCGTGCTTGTCGGCCCGGGCGCCTTCCCGCGCGAGCGCCCTGGTGCCGAAGCGCGCGCGACGTTTGAGGCTCTGCCGCCGGGCAAAATTTCCATCGCCTTATCGCTCTCAGACAGTCCGGACGAGGTCGCGCGCGTCATCCGTGAGACCACGCCGGATGTTGTTCACATCGGCGCGGCGATTGAGCTGTTCTCGGTCGACCAGACCCGCAGCATCAAATGTCAGTTTCCGGAAACCCAGATCATGCGCGCGATACCGGTGGTCGGTGAGGCCGCCATCGGATGGGCGCGCGACTATGAGGGCATCGCCGACTGGCTGCTGCTGGACAGCCACGCGCCCGGCGACCGCCAGATCGGCGCCCAGGGCATTACTCACGACTGGTCGATAAGCCGACGCATCGTCGAGGCGGTCTCCATGCCGGTCATACTGGCCGGCGGCCTGGGACCGGACAATGTCGCCGAGGCGATCAAGGCGGTCGGCCCGGCCGGCGTCGACTCCAAGACCAAGACCGACAGCACGGACGGCGAAACCAAGGATCTTCAGAAGGTAGCGGCATTTGTCGAGCAGTCGAAAGGCGCCGGCTAGCTCCTCGGGTAAAGCGTCTCCGTGTTGCCGTCGACACCGACGATCTGGCCGGAGATGTGGCGGCCGTAGTCGGAACACAGGAAACAGATGAGGTCGGCGATCTCCTCGGGGTCGACGTAACACTGCATCGACGTGCCGATGGCGTAGAGGCGGCGCACGGTCTCGACGTCCAGCCCGTCGTTCTCGGCATGCGCCTTGATGACGCCCTCCATACGCTCGCCATTGACGTTGCCGGGCACGATGCCGTTGACCCGGATGTTGTCGGGCCCGAGTTCCATGGCGAGTGTCTTGGTCAGACCGGTCACCGCCCATTTTGCCGCCACATAGGGCGCGCGGTTGGGGTAACCCAGGATGCCGGCACCGGACACCAGATTGATGATGACGCCCTGCTGTTGCGTCTTGAAGACGGGCACGGCGTGGCGCGCGCAGTAGAACTGGGAGTCGATGCACACACCCATGACGGCGCGCCACTCGTCGTCAGTCACCGACTCTATCGGTTTGGTCGGTCCGGCGATGCCGGCGTTGTTGATCAGGATGTCGAGGCCGGTTGTATCGACATCGGCGAACAGGGCGGCGACCTCCGAGGACTTCGAGACATCGCAGCGCACCGCCTCGATGCCATCGGGCAGGGACGCCAGAGCAGCCTCGTCGATGTCGCAGGTCAGGACGCGGGCGCCCAAGCGGTGCATGGCAAGCGCCGTCGCCCGACCCATGCCGGCGCCGCCAGCGGTGATGACGGCGCGCTTGCCGGCCAACGAGATGTCCACGGACTGATCCTCCCCATACCAGCTAGAAACCACCAGAAACGGCGTTTTTCGGCCATGCGAGAGCTTACGCGCCAAAAATTGGACGATCATCATTTTTTTGTTGTTCATCATAATTGGCGTCTCTATACCCTGCTTCAGACCACCCATCAGGCCGGAGTGACGCGCCATGGACACCGAAGTATCCGCCGCCGATTTCAAGCATGCCGAGGGAGCCGTTCGCACCAGTGAGGCGGAGGAACAGGTCCGTATCGACCTTGCCGCCATGTTCCGACTGACCGCCATGTTTGGCTGGGACGACGTAATTTGGAACCACATCACCGCGCGGGTGCCCGGTTCCGACCATAACTTTCTGATGCACCGCTTCGGCCTGCTCTACGAAGAGGTCACGGCCAGCAACCTCATCAAGGTCGACGAGCACGGCAACGTGCTGGAAGGTCCGACCGACGTGAACACCGCGGGATTCGTCATCCACAGCGCCATTCATCTGCACCACCCGAACAACAAGTTCGTGTTCCACGCCCATCCGCCCCAGGCGATTGCCGCGACGTCGTTCAAAGACGGCATTCCGTACCTGATTCAGGACTCCTCCATGCTCTACGGCAAGATCGGCTATCACGACTGGGAAGGTCTGTCGGTCGATCTGGACGAACGGTTCCGCATTGCCGAGAACCTTGGCGACAACAAGTGCCTGGTCATGCGCAACCACGGCTTCCTGACCGTGGGCGAGACGGCGGGCGAGGCCTTCATGAACATGTACTACCTGATCCGCATGTGCGACGTCGCTATGAGTGCGCAGGGCGCAGGCTTGCCGCTTGAACCGGCCGATACGTCGCTGTGGGAGCTGTCGGTCGAACAGTACAAGGCGTTTTCGCCGGGCACCTACGAATGGCCCGCGCTACTGCGCCGCTGCGACCGGGCCGATCCGTCCTATCGCAACTGATGACCGCCGACATTGCCATGCCGGTCGCCGCGCCGCGCAACCGCGCGGAGAACCGGGTCTATCGGCGCGAGAGCCTGATCCGCTCGGCTATCGCCACGGTCGGGCGTTACGATCTGACCGGCGCCACGGTCGAACGGATCTGCCATGGTGCGGGGGCGTCGCGCGGCCTCATCGCCCATTACTTCGACAGCAAGGAAGAGCTGCTGTTGGCGGCGGCGGGCGAGACTTTCGACGCCCAGGCCATGGCGGTGAAGAAGGCGATCGCGAACGACCGGTCGCTGCGGCCCGACGACGCGATCAAACGCATGGCACGATCAAGCTTCGAGCCGCCCATCTTCAGCCCCGATGCCATCGCCGCCTGGCAAGCCTTCACCAATGCCAGCCGGTCTCAGCCAGTGTTTCTGGATGTCATCCGCCAGGTCTCCGAGCATCTGCAGGAACTCTACGAACCCGCCTTCGCCGCTGCGGCCACTAAGCGTAATGTCAGTCTGGATGCTGCCCATGCCGCGCTCGGTCTGATCACGGTCGTCGATGGCCTATGGAACAACCTGGCCACCGGGCGCGACGGGCTGGGGCCGAAAGATGCCATCCAAGTCGCCGAACGGTACATCGACGGCTGCCTGCTGGGCACCGGTCGGCCCTGACCGGCGACGTCATGCGGATCGGTTTTATCGGACTGGGTGTGATGGGCGGTGCCATGGCCGCGAACCTCGCGCGTGCCGGCTATGACCTCACAGTCCATGATCTCGACGCTGATAAGTGCCGTCGTCTCGCGGATCTTGGCGCCACTGTCGCGGTATCGGCTGGGGCGGCTGCTGCCGATAGGGATGTCGTCATGACATCCCTGCCGGGTCCGGCGCAGATCCGCGCAGTCGCGTTGGGCGAGGACGGGCTGATCGCCAACATGATGACCGGCACGACCTGGATCGAGCTCAGCACCAACGATCAGACGGTTGGCCGCGAGATCCTGGCCGCGTCGAACGCGCGCGGCGTGGCCTTGCTGGACGCGCCGGTTTCCGGCGGGTCCGAGGGTGCGGCCGACGGCGCGCTCTCGGTCCTGGTCGGCGGTGACGAGCATGTCTTTCGCCGTGTCCTGCCGGTTCTCCAGACGATCGGCACGCGCATCGATCATCTCGGTCCAAACGGTGCCGGCTACGCCGCGAAGATCGCCCAGGTCGTGCTCTGTTACGTGCACTCCCTGGCGCTCGCCGAAGCCATGATGCTGGGGGTCAGGGGCGGGGTCAGGGCCGACAAGATGCTTGAGATCATTCAGAACAGCACGGGCAGCAGCTACGTCGCGGACCGTTACGGACCGTCGATCTTGAACGGCGACTACGATCCCTCGTTCACCCTCATGCTGGCGCACAAAGACTTACGGCTGGCGCGCGAACTCGCCCAGTCGGCCGGTGTCGATTTACCGCTCTGCGGCCTCACTGAGCAGATCTATGCCCAAGCCTGCGAAGCCTTTGGCGGCGCATCCAATCATCTGATGGCGGTGAAGCTGCTGGAAGATGACCATGACACGCCGTTGCGTGGCGGTAGCGTTCACGACAACTAACTTCTCGCTCTAACGGCCTTCCGCGCGCCACGCCATGGCGAGGCCGCCGACTATGAGCAATAGAGCAAGCCAAGCCGGCAGCAGCGGCGTGTTGTCGATGCCGCGGACGATAAACCGGCCATGGTCCAACACGCCGATCCAGCCTTGGCCGCTGCGGTCGCGTTCAGCCGCGACTTGGCGCACGGTCGGCAGGCGTTCGTCGGCTATCCAGGTGATGCCGCCGCCGGTGGCGTCGACAATCGGCTGCAGCATGTCGGTCTTGGCGCGTGGGTCGCGCCATTCGCGCGGGTTGAGTTCGCCGACCGTGACAATGGTCTCCAGCTCTCCGTCGGTGACGCGATAGAGGCCGGCTTCACTGACACGGATCTCCGCGCTCGAACGGCCCGGCGCCTCATTGGTCAAAGTGGCCGTCGTCTCCGTCCCCGAAGGCGCGATCACCGTCACCTCGCCGGCCTCGTCCTCCAGGCTTTGGCGAATGATGGAGAGCCGGTTGCCGATCGCGCTGACGCGAATGGCGTTTTCTTCGAGTTCCGGTTCCTTCATCAGCCAATGCGCCAGGCGACGCAACAACTCCTGCTGCGGCCCGCCGCCCTCATAACCGCGCGCCCATAGCCAGGCGTGGTCGGAGAGCAACTGGGCGACACGGCCCTCGCCGACCCGTTGCAGGATCAACAGCGGTTGGCCCTCATAACCGTCCAGCAGGACCTCGCCGGTCGGTGCGGTGGCGTTGACCTGGCGGAACCAGCGACCCCAGTCCGGCAGCTCGTCCTGGGCGCCCGGCAGATCGGCGGTGACAGGGTGACGTCGGCCGGTGTCGGTCGGCAGGATGTTGAAACCGTATTCGACGACGTCGCCGGTCGGGATCGCCGGCATCAACTCGCCCAGAACGGTCGTGTGCAGGCCGAGCTGGGTGCCGAAGTCGGGGCCGGCGGCGACCAGCATGGCGCCGCCCTCCAGCACGTACTCGGCGATGTTCTCCAGGTACTGCTCGGGGATCACGCCGCGCTTGCGGTAGCGGTCGAAGATGATGAGATCGAAGTCGAGCAGCTTCATCTCGAACAGCTCACGCACCGGGAATGAAATCAGCGACAGTTCGCGGATCGGCGTGCCGTCCTGTTTCTCCGGCGGGCGCAGGATGGTGAAGTGGACGAGTTCGACGGCAGGATCGGCCTTCAACGTGTTCCGCCAGACGCGCTCGCCGGTGTGCACCTCGCCGGAAATCAACAGGACCTTCAGATCCTCGCGCACGCCGTTGACGGCCAGGACGACCCGGTTGTTGATGTCGGTCAGTTCGTTGGGCCGGTCGGCCAGGTCAAGCTCGACCATCGACATACCGGCGCGGTCCAGGGAGAAAAAGATCTCATAGCGCTCGCCGATCGGCACCGTGTGGGTTACCGGTGACACGCCGGGCGCGGTCAACGTCACCTCGGCGGTGCCGGTGGGATCGTTGCTGTCCTCGACGCGGAACGCCAGCTTGGTCGGCTGATCGACGATGCCGTAACGCGGGGCTTCGAGAAGAACCAGCCGGCGGTCGACCTCCTGGCGCTCACCGGTCAGCAGGACGTGGACCGGGGCGTCGACGCCGAACGCCTCAAGCGTCTGCGGCGCGTCGTGGACCTCGCCATCGGTGATCAGGACGGCGCCGGATACCGCTTCGCGCGGCACGTCGGCCAGCGCCTGACGGATCGGCGCGAAGAGCGCGGTGCCCGATGCCGGCAGCCCGTCGTCATCGAGCGCGCTCAAGGCGTCGACTGTCACCACCCGCGTCTCGAGATTGTCGAGCCGTTCGAACCGCTCCAGCATCGCGTCGAGCGCTGTCTGGGTCTGCTCGTCGCGTTCGCCGATCGTCTGGCTCGCGGACTCGTCGACGACAATCAGCGCGATGTCCGGCAGCGCCTCGCGTCGCTCCTCGATCAGCGAGGGGTTCGCCATGGCCAAGGCCAGCGCGGCCAGAACCAGGGTGCGCCACGCCATGCCGGGCGCGCCGCGGACGACGCCATAGACGAGCAACAGAACGACGACCGCCGCAAACGGGATCAGGAGCCATAGGGGCAGCAGCGGCGAAAAGGCGATATCGGTGACGGTCGCGGTCATTGGCCAAGCCGCTCCAGGATCGCTGGCAAATGCACGCTGTCGGCCTTGTAGTTGCCGGTCATCGCGTACATCACGAGGTTCACGCCGAAGCGGAACGACATCTCGCGCTGGCGTTCGCCGCCTGGGACGACGGGAAACAGGGGTTGCATCTGATCGTTCAACGCCCAGGCCGATGCCCAGTCGTTGCTGCCTATGATGATGGCGGAGACGCCGTCGTTGACGCCGCCAGGATGGCGTTCGACCCAGACCGAGCCGTTGGCCCACCTGCCGGGGAAGTCCGCCAGCAGATAGTACGCCTGTGTCAGGACGTGATTGGTCGGCACGCGTATCAGCGCCGGCACGTTGATCCCGGCCAGGAGTTCCTGCAGGCGGGCGGCGTTGGAGCCGGTGCCGGTCACGCCCTGCAGTTCCTCGTCGGCGTCGCGGGTGTCGACAACCAGGATGCCGCCGGTTCTGAGGTAGGCGTCGAGCTTCGCCCGCGCGGCGTCGCTCAACAGCGGCTGCTCGGCGGTGATCGGCCAGTAGACGAGCGGGAAGAAAATCAGCTCGTCCTCTTCCAGATCGACCGCGACGGGCTCGCCCGGTTCGACCGAGGTGCGCGCGCGCAGGATCGAACTCAACCCGGCCAGGCCGGTGTGCGAGACCTGATCGACCTGGTTGTTGCCGGTGACCACGTAACCGAACCGCACGTCGTTAACGCCGGCCGGAATGGCGTCATCGGCCGGCTGCGCGAAGGCCTGATCGGCGGGCAACAGGAAGAGGAAGAGCAACGGCACCGCGGCCAGTCGCATGCCGGTGCCGAAGCCGGGGACCAGCCCGCGCAATGCCAGGCTGGCATAGATCTCCAACAACGCCAGCAGGCCGGCCAAGCCGAACAGCCAGGGCCTCAGATCGACCTCGTCATGGCGCTCGAACCCAGTGACCGTGAAGCCTTCCGGCAGCTCCGATAGCGGCGTCGGCGCATCGAGCGCCGCGCCCAGGTTGAGCGAACGCCTGAGATCCTGGGTGCCGTAAATGCCCGGCGGATGGCTCGGCCCGGCCAGCGTATCGTCGATCTCGTTGGCGGCCACCGCACCCGCCGTCGGCGGTGCGGGACCGAGTACGCCGAAACCGTTGAGGGCGCTGATCACCGGCAGCGGCTCGTCGCCCAGTTCGGCGCCGGTGCCCTGCGACAGATCGACGATGCGCCGCATCATGTCGACGAACAGGATCGAGATCGGCAGGTTGGTCCACTGGGTGTTGGCGGAGGTGTGCACCAGAACGAGCCAGCCGCTACCGCGCCGTTCGGCGGTGACGAGTGGCGTGCCGTCTTCCAGCCTGGCCCATGTCTTGGCGCCCAGGTCGAGGGTCGGCTGTGCCAGAACCTGTAGATCGATCAGCACATCCTGCTGCACGTCCAAACCGGCGAATGGCGAACCGGGATCAAACGGCGCGATCCGTTGGGGCTGGGTCCAGCTCATGGCGCCGCCCATGGCGCGTTCGCCTGTGCGCAATTCCACCGGCACCAAATCGTCATGATCCTGGGCAAACTCCGGCCCGGCAAAGCGGACGAGAATGCCGCCGTCGTCGATCCACGATTCAAGCTGCGCCCGCTCGGCGACTGGGATCTGGCCGAAATTGGCCAGCATCATGACCGCCGGCGGACGGCTCAATAGCGTGGCCACGTTGCCGGTCCTGACTTCGGCGACCGGCGCCAACGCGCGTTCCAGATAGAAGATCGGCGACAACAGCGGCTGATCGCTCTCGATCTCGCCGCCGGCGGCAAGGCCGACCGGCAGGCGTTTCCAGCGTTGGTCGAGCAGGACCACGGCCGCGGCGGTGTTGGCTTCCTCGATCTCCAGCCGCTCGATCCGATTGCGCATCTCCGCCGGTACCTCCAGCGGCGCGTCGGTCACCGTGTCGCCGGCGGCGAACGTCAGTTCCTGGCGCACCACCAGCCTGTCGTCCTCGTCCGTTGCGCTGACCCAGATCGTCTGCTCGAAGGTCGCGTCGGATCGGCGTGCCTCCAGGATCAACTGACCGGCTTCATCATGGGGCGGCATCAGAACCATCGCGCCACCGGGCATGGTGCTTTCGATCACCTGGACATCGCCAAGCTCGGCGAGCCGCGCGACAAAATCCTCCGTGCCGCCGTCGTCGATGCCGTCGGTGATCCAATAGACGCTAGCGATGTCATCGATGCCGTCCAGCGCCGCCGCGGCGCTGGCACGGTCGGTTGGCCAGGGGCGCGGCTCGATCGCGCGCAGAATCTGACGCGCGTCGTCGGGCGCCATCAAACCGCTGTTGTCGATCGGCACACCGTCGTCTTCGGGCGCCGTTCTGAGCAGCATGACGGAACGGCGATCGCGTTCGCTGACGGCGAGAATGTCTTCAATCGTATCGAGCCGGGCAAGCCAATCTCCAGCCGATGCCCAACCATCGTCGATCACGATCAGGACGTTACCGTCGTCGAGCGAACGGTGCGACGGATTCAGCAGCGGGTGCGAGATCGCCAGGATCAGCAGCGTGGCAAGCGCGATCCTGAGCGCGATGAGCCAGGGCGGTGTCGATTCAGCCGCGCGCTTGTCGGTCTCCAGTCCGAACAACAGGCGAATGGCGGGAAAACGGACCAGGCGCGGCGAGGGCGGCACGATCTTGAGCAGCCACCAGAGCAGCGGCACCACGACAAGCGCGACCAGGACCCAGGGGGCGACAAAGGCGAGAGGACCGAGGCTGACCATCTAGACCCTCACACCACCTGGCCGGAGAGATGGACGTAAAGCGGCAGCAGCGCGGACTGCGGCTGGGCATCGGTGTGATGAATGCTGAACGTCCATTGGGCACGGCGCACCATGTCCGACAGGGTCTCCTGATGCGCCTTCAACCGGCTGACATAGTCCTGGCGCAGCGCTTCGGCGCGGCTCGCCAGCATGGTGCCTTCGCGCTCGAAGCCGTCGAACAGGACGCGGCCCGCGTAAGGCAGGCTCTCTTCGGCGGGATCCAGGATCTGCAAGAGGTGGCCGGAAACGCCAAGCCCGGCGAAATGCTTGATCATGGCGTCGAGAGATTCCAGCGGCTCCAGGAAATCCCCGATCAACACGATCTGGGCATGACGCGGCAGGATTTCGTGGCGCGGCAGGCTGGGCGTGTCGTCGTCGGTTTCCTGATGCATCAGGCGCGTCGCGAAACGCGTCAGCGCTGCGCTGCCGGTGCGTGGTCTCTTGTCGACGCCCAGCAGCGCAATGTTCTCGTCGCCGCGCACGAGCAGGACGGCAAGCGCCATGATCAACAAGCGCGCGCGGTCCAACTTGGTCGTTTCGGCGAGCCGGGAGCCATAGGTCATGGACGGCGAGTTGTCGGACCATAGCCAGACACTCTCGGCAGCCTCCCACTCATTCTCGCGCACATAGAGCTGCATCGACTTGGCCGACGCGCGCCAGTCGATCAGGCTGGCTGCCTCGCCGGGCTCGTAGCGCCGGTACTGCCAGAACGCCTCGCCCGGACCGACCCGTCGCCTACCGTGCACGCCTTGCGCCACGATCGCCGCGACACGTTCGGCCTCGACCAAGAGCGGCGGCAGATGACCGACGAGCTGTTCGGCGCGCTGCCGGAAACTGACAGCCGTCTCGGTCATGATCGCCTCGTGGCGCGAAGGAAAGACGCGGTGATCATCGGGCAGGCGATCAGGCGAGCGGCGCCTTCAGCCGTTCAATCACCCGGTCGACCGTCATGCCGTCGGCGCGTGCCGCGAAGGTCAGTGCCATACGATGACGCAGGACTGGCGCGGCCAGTGTCACAACATCGTCGACCGACGGGGCATAGCGACCGTCCAGCAGCGCGCGGGCGCGGGCGGCCAGCATTAAAGCCTGGCTGGCGCGCGGGCCGGGTCCCCAGGAGATCATCTCCGTCGTGTCGCTGCCATCGGGACGGCCCGAGCGCACCAGCGTCAGGATCGCTTCGACGACACTCTCGCCGACCGGAATGCGGCGCACCAGTCGTTGGGCTTCCTTCAACTCGTTGCCGCTCATGACCTCGGCGACCGGCGCTTCGTCGCTGCCGGTGGTCACGACCAGCATCTCGCGCTCGGCATCGCGGCCGGGATAGTCGACATCGATTTCCATCAGGAAACGGTCAAGCTGCGCTTCCGGTAGCGGATAGGTGCCTTCAAGCTCCAACGGGTTCTGGGTTGCCAGCACATGGAAGGGATCGGGCAATTCGTGCCGCGATCCGGCGACCGAGACCGATCCTTCCTGCATGGCTTGCAGAAGCGCGGACTGGGTGCGCGGGCTCGCCCGGTTGATCTCGTCGGCCATCAGAAGCTGGCAGAAGACGGGACCGGGGATGAAGCGGAACGAACGCCGGCCGGTGTCGGCCTCTTCCAGCACTTCGGAGCCCAGAATGTCGGCCGGCATCAGGTCGGGCGTGAACTGGACGCGCTTTTCGTCCAGGCCCATCACCGTGCCGATGGTTTCGACCAGCTTGGTCTTGCCGAGGCCCGGCACGCCGATCAGGAGTGCATGGCCACCCGCCAGAAGTGTGGTCAGAGTCTGTTCGACCACCTCCGACTGACCAAAGATGACATTACCGATCGCGGTGCGCGCTTTGGCCAGTTTTTCGCCGATTCGTTCGATATCGGCGGTCAGGTCCTGGGTGTCTTGCAGGTTGGTTTGTGGAGTTTCAGCCATTGATCCTACGTTTCTGTGTCCCGAACTATATAATTGGCGTCTGCACGACAGGATATCACCCAGACAGATGACGGATACACAACCCCGTGAGGCCGGGTCATCGCGCGAAGCGCTTAACCGCGAGGACGAAGCCCGATTTCGCCAGGTATTCCACGCCGATATCGACATCCGTATCGCGCGCGACGGCACCTGGTACCACGAGGGCTCACCGATCAACCGCAAGCCGCTGGTGAAGCTGTTCGCCGGCATACTCACGCGCGATCCCGACGGCGGGTACTATCTCGTGACTCCGGCGGAAAAGAGGCGGATCACCGTCGATGACGCGCCCTTCGTTGCGGTGCACGTGGCGGCGACAGGCGAAGGCGCGGCGCAGCAGCTGTTGTTCCGAAGCAATGTGGATGATGAAGTGACCGCCGGGCCCGAACATCCGATCCGCGTCGACTTTGACGACGCGACGGGCGAGCCGGCGCCTTACATCGAGATAAGGCCGGGGCTGGAGGCGCTGATCGCGCGTCCCGTTTACTACGAACTGGTGGGCCTTGGTGAGACCGAGCGGCGCGATGGCGCCGACGTATTGGGTGTTTGGAGCGGCGGCGTGTTTTTTGCGTTGGGTACACTCGACGATGACACGTGACGCTGTGATCGGCGCGCTGCGTGCGGCGCCGCAACCCATCCTCGACGTGCCGCCGTCCGACTGGGAGACCGAGCCGGTCAGCAAGAAGGCGGCGGTCCTGGTGCCGCTGGTCGACCGCGACGACGGCATGAGTGTCATCTTCGGTCAGCGCTCCGAGCGGCTGAACAGTCATGCCGGGCAAATTAGTTTCCCCGGCGGACGTATCGAGGACGCCGACGCAGATGAAGCCGCCGCCGCCTTGCGCGAGGCTGAAGAGGAAGTCGCCCTTCATCCCGGTCAGGTCGAGATTATCGCCCGGCTGAATACTCACCGCGCTGGCTCGGGATTTGCGATCGCACCTCTGGTCGGTATCGTGCGGCCGCCGGTCGAGCTCAAGCCGGACGGGGTCGAGTTCATCGACGCCTTCGAGGTGCCGCTCGATTTCCTGACCGACCCGAGGAACCATCGCCGCGAAAGCATGTTCTGGCGCGGCGCCGATCGCTGGTACAGCGTCTTCGAATACGAGGACCGGTACATCTGGGGGGCGACAGCGGCCATCCTTGTCAACCTGATTGGCGTTTTGAAAGGTCATCCATGATCCGCTACCTGCTGCCCATCCTGCTGATTGTCGTTCCGCTGGTGAGCTATGCCGTCTGGTACAAGCTGTCGCGCGAAAACAAGGAGCTGCGCGAAAAGGGCCAGTTGCCGCAATGGCGCGACGCGCCGTGGACCATGATCGTCATCGGAACATTGGCGTCGATGGCGGTCGCGATGGCGCTGTTCGCCATCCTCGACGGCGGCGAACCGACTGGCGTCTATACGCCACCGTCCTATGTCGACGGCGAGATCCAGCCGAGCCAGGTCGGCGAGTAATGGAATCGGTCGGGCGCATCACGTTAGCGCCGGAAATGACGTCATCGGCGGCGAACACGGTGATCGCGGCGCTGACCGCCGGCGGCAGCGAGGTGCGCTTCGTTGGTGGCTGCGTGCGCGACTGCCTGCTTGGCCGGCCGATCAGCGATATGGATATCGCGACGCCCGACCCGCCGGAGACCGTAATGGCGCTGCTTCAGGCCGCCAAGCTGAAGGCGGTGCCGACCGGCCTCAAACACGGCACGGTGACGGCGGTCGCCAAGGGCCAGCCGTTCGAGGTGACGACGCTGCGCGAGGACGTCGAGACCGACGGGCGCCATGCGGAGGTTGCCTTTACCGACGACTGGCTGGCCGATGCGTCGCGACGCGACTTCACCTTCAACGCCATGAGCGCGCGGCCCGACGGCACCTTGTTCGATGCCTTCGGCGGCCGCGAGGATCTCGATGCCGGCCACGTGCGGTTTGTCGGCGAGCCGGCCGAACGGATCGCCGAGGATTACCTGCGGATCCTCCGTTTTTTCCGGTTCCTCGCCCATTTCGGCGAGGCGGCACCGGACCCCGATGCCATGCGCGCCTGCGCGGACGCCCGCGACGAACTGCCGCGCCTGTCGGCCGAGCGGGTCAGGGCGGAACTGCTCAAGCTGCTGGCGGCCGCCAACCCGGTGCCCGCGCTCAGCGCCATGCGCGAGACCGGCGTTCTGGGGGTGGTGCTGCCCGAAGCCGGGGACTTCGGTCGGTTGCTCGCGCTGACGGGGATCGACGATCGCGATCCCGTGCGCCGTTTGGCGTCGTTGATCGAGCGTGACGGAGAAGGCGTCGCCGACCGCTTGCGCATGTCGAACGTGGAGAAGGCGCGGCTTGGCGCGCTGGTGCCGCCGAGCGTGACGCTCGACGCGGCGATGGATGAGAAGGCGCGGCGCCAGGTTCTCTACGATACCGGCGCCGATCTCTATCGCGATCTCGTGCTGCTCGCCTGGGCCGACGACGGTGAGCGCCGCGCTGATGCCTGGCGTGCGATGTTGGAGACGGCCAACCGCTGGGACGATCCCAAGCTGCCGATCCGCGGCCAGGACGTGGTCGAACTTGGCGTGCCCAAGGGCCCGGAAGTCGGCCGCGTGGTCGACACGGTCGAAGACTGGTGGCGTGCGGAAGACTTCCAGCCGGACCGCGACGCCTGTCTCGCGAAAGCCAAGCAGCTGCTGTCATCCTGACTTGATGCCGATAGCCGTCGGATGATAGGGCGGCGTCATCACACCAGGCGGCAGGCAACCATGCAAATCAACGTACGCGAGGACGATCTCAGCGGCGCTGCGATTCGGGAACTGCTGACGACCCATCTTGACCATGCCGCGGCGCAGGCTCCGCCCGAGAGCACGCATGCGCTTGATCTGGACTCGCTGCGCGAGACCGGCGTGACGTTCTGGACCGCGTGGCACGGCGGTGATCTTCTGGGCTGTGGAGCGCTCAAAGAGCTCGACGCGAGCCACGGCGAGATCAAGTCCATGCATACGGCCGAAGCCTTTCGCGGTCGCGGCATCGCCGCGCGCATGGTCGAGCACCTTCTGGGCGTCGCGCGCGAACGCGGCTACCGGCGCCTAAGCCTGGAGACTGGTTCCATGGAGGGCTATCGCGCGGCGCGGGAGCTCTATGCACGCTTTGGCTTCGTCGAGTGTCCGCCCTTTGCCGACTATCGCCCTGATCCAAACAGTGTCTTCATGACGCTTGAGCTCACTTAGGCGCCGCCGAAGTCCGGCTCCCTTTCCCACGCCGGCAGGTTGGGATCGATGCGGTGCCAGGGCTGCGCCGACGACGTCCAGATGTTGCCCTGGGATGTGAACCCGCTGGGGTCGTCCAGTGTACCGATCTTGATCGACCGGAATTGCGGAAACGTGCTGTTGTGGGCGAAGAGATGGGCGCCGCAAGCGGGGCAGAAGTGCCGGGTGACGTCCGCGCCGCTCGCGCCCTTGATGACGAATTGGCGCGTCTCGCCCTTGGTCACGGTCAGGGCCTCGGCCGGGTATGCGGCGCCGACCGCTTCGGCGCCGCCGGCGACATACTGGCAGTCGCGGCAGTAACAGGCGCCGGACATCAACGGTTCGCCTTCGACCTTGTACCTGACGGCGCCACACAGGCAGCCGCCTTCACGCACTGTCATGATCGTCCTCCTGGTTGGTCGTCTTGTTTCTTTCGTTGTGCGAACGAAACGCCTCCGTGACCGCGGCCATGACGGCCCTGGCGGTCTCGATGTCGGCGGCGTCGAGGTCGCGGGCGATGGGCTCCATCACGGCGGCCTCGCGCTGCTTGACGCTTGCGATGGCGGCCGACCCGGTGGGCGTCAGGGCGATTAGCACCGAACGTTTGTGGGCGGCGTTCCGCTGCCTCTCGACCAGCCCCATGGCGAGCAGTTCGTTGACGATACGCTGGATGAACTGGCGCGGCGCGATCAGGTGGCGCGCCAACGCCGGAACCGTCAGGGAACCGTGGTCCAACACCAGCTCCAGGATCGCCCGCTGCGATACGCTGAGGCCCGTCGGCGCGAGCTCGAGGGCCACCGAGGCCTCGAGGGTCTTGTAAAGCGGCCGCACCAGACGGATGAGGTCGTAGAGGGTCTCGCTGGTGGGTGGGACCGATGTCATAGTGACACCTTAGATGCCATATTGACATCTGAGATGTCAAGTAGTGTTGGGTGATCGTTTGCCCTTCGCTAGTCCTGGTTCGCCTTGCCCTCGACCTCCAGGCGCGCCCAGATCTCCTCGACCCAGCCTTTGATAACCAGCGCTTCGGCCCAGCGGTCCGAGAGTTCCCAGCCGTCCTTGTCGGTCATGGCGTAGGGCGGCGGGCCGAGTTCGACCAGGAAGTTCAAGGTGGCGTCGGCCGGCTCGCGGAAGCGCCATTTGCGCATGCCGTCTTCCCACCACTGGCGGAACTTGCCGACCCAGCCTTGCTGCTGCGGGAAGTCGAGCTGCACCTGGACCTGCTCACGGCTGGCAACCCGGCCCTGGAAGGCGACGCTGCGGTCCAAGATCTGCTGGATCCAGTTTTCGTCGCGGGTTGGGATCGGCCAGGTGAACTCGCGCCCGACGACGAAGTGGGAGAGGTCGGCGCAGAGCCGCATCTGGGGCACCGCATCCATCAACTGCAGCGTATAGAGCATGTCGGTCGTGATGCAGTCGCGGTGGGTCTCGATGGTGATCGGCATGCCGGATGCCTCGCCCATCTCCAGCCAGCGTTTGACGATGTCCGCGCCTTCCGCGACGGTCATCGGGTAGAGCTGGCCGATGACATTCAGGTGCCGCGCGCCCAGTTCCAACGCCATGTCGATATCCGACTGAAGTCCCTCAATCGATTTGGGGAAGGCGCAGCAGGTGCAGGCAAGACCCGCCTGGTCGAGCAGCTTTTTGGCCGGGCGCGATATCTCGGGCACGAAGCTGTAGAGATCCATGCCGGCATAACCGGCCTCGGCGATCATCGCGACCTGCTCCTCCAGCGACCACTCCTTACCGTCGGGTCGGCGCCGCTCCATTGCCCAGACCGACTGAAAGACCTCTAGCTTCTGCATGATGATCGCCCCCGTTGTCCTATGTTCAAGGCCAGGTCGCGACCGGCGGCAGCGACATCAGCACCGCTTCGGGGTTGCCCCCGGTCATCAGGCCGAAGCGGGTGCCGCGGTCATAGACCAGGTTGAACTCCGCATAACGCCCGCGATAGGCCAGCTGGTGGTCGCGCTGTTCGTCGGTCCACGGCTGGTCCATGTGCCGGGCGACCAGCTCGGGATAGATCGCGACGAACGTACGGCCGACATCCTGGGTAAAGGCGAAGGCATCGTCGTCGGCGTCGATATAGTCGTAGAAAATGCCGCCGACGCCGCGCGCGGTGTCGCGGTGTTTGATGAAGAAGTAGTCGTCCGCCCATTCCTTGAACTTCTTATGGTCGGCGCAGGCATGGCGGTCGCACGCCGCCTCAAACGCCGCATGGAAGTCGGCGGTGTCCTGGTCATCGGGCAGGGGCGGGTTCAGATCGGCGCCGCCGCCGTACCACGCCTTGGCCGACGTCGCGATATGGCGGGTGTTCATATGAACGGCGGGCACCAGGGGCGATTGCATATGGGCGACCAGCGATATGCCGGCGGCCCAGAACCGTCCGTCGTCGCCGGCGCCTGGGATCTCGCCGCGGAATTTCTCGTCGAACCTGCCCCAGACCTCCGAGACGTTGACGCCGACTTTTTCGAACAACCGGCCCTTCATGACCGCCATGGTGCCGCCACCGCCGCCGGGCCGCTGCCATGACTTGCGTTCAAAGCGGCCGGCCGGCCGGTCCGCGTAGGTGCCGGTCAGGTCGTCTTCCAGGCCTTCGATTGCGGCGCAAATGCGATTGCGCAGGTCTTCGAACCAGGTGACGGCGCGTTGTTTCGTTTCGCTGTCGCCGGGGCCGCGTTCGGACGGGTTCATGGATGTCCCTGGGTTTGTTCGTTGCCAGACATGGCGGGAAAGCCGGTCTGGCGCAAGGCCTCGCCCAGCGCGATCGCGCCGGCGACCGCGACATTGAGCGACCGCGCGCCGTCGGCCATGGGGATCAGGGCGCGAGTATCGGCGGATTCGTGGACGACATCGGGCACGCCGGCCGACTCCCGGCCCAGGAGCAGGGTGTCCTCCGATCGAAAGTCGACGTGCCAGACCGGTTGCGTGGCCTTGGTCGTCAGCAGCACCAGGCGGCCCGGTTGGCGGTCGCGCTGAAATGCCTGCCAGGAAACATGGCGCGTCATATCGAGGCGCTCGCCATAGTCCATGAGGGCGCGGCGAAACCGGGCATCACCAAGCTGAAAACCGGCCGGTTCTATGAGATCGACGGGAACCGCGAAACAGGCCGCCATGCGCAGAAGCGTGCCGGTATTCTGAGGAATATCCGGTTCATAGAGGGCAAGGCGCATAGCGTTGAGAATCCTTGGTTTCCGCCCCTTGCTTATCCGGTTTTGACAGTATAATCATGGCCCGCCTCACGGAAAGGTGTGGAACCGCAGGCGCGGGTGATCGGGTGTCGCTGCCAGGATGGTGGCGCTCGATCATTGGGTTGGATAACTGTGTAGGGGCCACGGCATGGTGGATCAGACAGCAGGCGCGCAAGGGGAGACCCGGCGCGATTTCCTCTATGTGGCGACCGGCGCTGTGGCTGGCGTCGGGGCGCTGGCCGTTCTTTGGCCGCTGGTCGATCAAATGAACCCGGCCGAAGACGTGCTGGCCTTGAGCACCACCGAAGTCGACCTGTCGCAGGTCCCGGTCGGTCAGCAGATCATCGTGAGCTGGCGTAGCAAGCCTGTCTTTATCCGCCATCGCACCGAAGAAGACATCGCCGAAGCCGAGGCGGTTCCACTGGAGGATTTGAAAGACCCCGAGACCGACGGTGACCGCGTGCTTAAACCCGAATGGCTGATCATGGTCGGCATCTGCACCCATCTTGGCTGCATTCCGTTGGCCGATCAGGGCGAGTATGACGGTTGGTTCTGCCCCTGCCACGGTTCGCACTACGATACGTCCGGGCGCATCCGCAAGGGACCCGCGCCGCTGAACCTGACCGTTCCGACCTACGAGTTCCTCGACGACACCACCGTGCGTATCGGTTGAGCGGGGGCGCGAGATGAACGGATTGATGAACATTGCCTTCGTGCGCTGGTTCGACAACCGGCTGCCGATCTTCTCCTACGTCAACGAACACCTGGTCGAGTACCCGGCGCCGCGCAATCTGAACTATGCGTGGAGCTTCGGGTCGCTGGCCGGTATCGCGCTGGTCATTCAGATCATCACCGGCATCGTGCTCGCCATGCACTATGTTCCGCACACGGAACTAGCGTTCGACAGCGTCGAGCGCATCATGCGCGACGTGAACTACGGCTGGCTGATCCGCTACATCCACGCCAACGGCGCATCGCTGTTCTTCGTCGTCGTCTACATCCATATCTTCCGAGGCCTCTACTACGGCTCCTACAAGGCGCCGCGCGAGGTCTTGTGGTGGTTGGGCATCATCATCCTGCTCTTGATGATGGCGACAGCGTTCATGGGTTACGTGCTGCCTTGGGGTCAGATGAGCTTCTGGGGCGCGACCGTGATCACCAACCTGTTCTCGGCCATCCCGATTATCGGTCCCGGCATCGTTGAGTGGCTGTGGGGCGGTTTCGCGGTCGGCAACCCGACGCTGAACCGGTTCTACAGCCTGCACTATCTGCTGCCGTTCGTGATTGTCGGCGTGGTCTTCCTGCATCTGTGGGCGCTGCACCACAAGAAGTCGAACAATCCCTTGGGCATCGACTACAAGGGCCCGCAGGACTTCATACCGTTCCACCCGTACTACACGATCAAGGATGCGGTGGGCCTGGGCGTCTTCCTGATCATTTTCGCGGTGTTCGTCTTTTATGCGCCCAACTACATGGGGCATCCCGATAACTACATCCCGGCCGATCCGCTGGTGACGCCCGCCCACATCGTGCCGGAATGGTACTTCCTGCCGTTCTACGCGATCCTGCGCGCGGTGCCGGACATCTGGTTCATCGATGCCAAGCTCGGCGGTGTCATCGCCATGTTCGCGTCGATCCTGATCCTGCTCTTCATTCCCTGGCTCGACACCTCGCGGGTGCGCTCGTCGACCTTCCGTCCGATCTACAAGTGGTTCTTCCTGCTGCTGTTGATCGACGTCTTGGTCCTGGGCTACGTCGGTTCGCAACCGGCCGAAGGTGGATGGCTGATTATCGGCCGCATCGCGACGACCTATTACTTCCTGCACTTCATCATCGTGATGCCGCTGATCGGTTGGTTCGAGCGACCCAGGCAAATGCCGGACAGTATCGCCACGCCGGTCTTAGGCGGTGGCGCGCCGGTGGCGGCCGCCGCGCCGCGCGACAAGGCTTGAGGGAGGCGACCATGAAGAAGCTATTCGTCACGGCCGCGCTCTCCTTCGCCCTGATCACATCATCGGCTGCCATGGCTGCCGAGGAGGCGGTCTCGCCGCCGGAACAACAGTGGTCGTTCCAGGGCATTTTCGGAACCTTTGACCGAAGCGAGCTGCAGCGCGGCATGCAGGTCTATCTGGAGGTCTGTGCGAGCTGCCATGGGCTGAAGTATGTCCGGTTCCGGAACCTGGAAGCACTCGGTTACAACGAGGACCAGGTCAAGGCGATCGCGTCCGGCTTCGAGGTCGAGGATGGGCCGAATGCCGAAGGTGACATGTTCTTCCGTCCGGCTCTGCCTGCCGATGCGTTCCCGTCGCCGTTCCCCAATGACGAAGCCGCCCGTGCCGCCAATGGCGGTGCGGTACCGCCCGACCTCTCACTGCAGGCCAAGCGCAATCCCTATGGACCGGATTACATTGCCGCGCTACTCAGCGGTTACGAGAGTGATGAGCCGACCGATGGCGGTCTCTACCACAACGAGTACTTTGCCGGTGGGCTGATCGCCATGGCGCCGCCGCTGGGCGACGATTACGTCACCTATACCGACGGCACCGAGGCGACCTTGGAACAGCACTCCCAGGACGTCGCGGCGTTCCTGATGTGGGCGGCGGAACCCAAGCTTGAAGACCGCAAGTCGATGGGGATCAAAGTCCTTCTGTTCCTGCTCATCCTGACCGGCTTGTTCTACGTCTCGAAGCGCAAGATCTGGGCAAAGATCCATCACTGAATTGCCCGCGCGGCCGGTTGATGCAATCGGGTCATGCTCTAGAGTGTGCCGGTCCGAAGAGGGTCGGCAGGCTGCGGGGGCGTGATGGTTGAGACCGTTCTAGGCGTGATCGGCGGCAGCGGTGTCTATGACATCGATGGCCTGGAAGACGCGCGCTGGATCAAGGTGGATACACCGTGGGGCGCGCCTTCCGACGAGTTTCTGCAGGGCACGCTCGGTGATCAAAAGCTCGTCTTTCTGCCACGACATGGTCGCGGTCACCACATCTCGCCAACCGGTCTGAACGCCCGCGCCAACATCGATGCCATGAAGCGATTGGGCGTCACCGATATCGTGTCGGTCGGCGCGGTCGGGTCGCTGCGGGAAGACCTGGCGCCCGGCATGTTCGTGCTGGTCGATCAATACATCGACCGTTCGCACCTGAGGACCAAGAGTTTTTTCGGCGACGGTCTGGTCGCCCATATCTCTCTTGCTCATCCCGCCTGCCCGCGGCTGACCGACGTGATCGAAACAACGCTCCAGAACGAAGACATCGCCTATCACCGCGGCGGCACCTATTTGGTGATGGAGGGGCCGCAATTCTCGACCTATGCCGAAAGCCAGCTTTACCGCAGCTGGGGTTGCGACGTCATCGGCATGACCGCGATGCCCGAGGCGCGCCTCGCCCGTGAGGCCGAAATTTGTTACGTCACCGTCGCCATGGTGACCGACTATGACTGCTGGCATGACGGCCATGACAACGTGACGGTGGATTCGATTTTGAAGGTTCTTCACGCCAACGCCGATAACGCGCGCCAATTGGTGCGGGCGCTTGCGCCGTCGGTCGACCGGCACGGCGAGCTTTGCTATGCCGGCTGCGACCGGGCGCTCGATCACGCCTTGATCACGGCGCCGGAGAAACGCGATCCCGAACTGATTGCTCGCTTGGACGCGGTGGCCGGACGTGTCCTGGGCAACGGAGCTGATTGATATGGACATCAAGTCGTTGGTCCGGAACATCCCGGACTATCCGCAAAAGGGCATCATGTTTCGCGACATCACCACGTTGTTCGGTGATGCCGGCGGTTTCCGCCGGACCGTCGACGAATTGGTGCAGCCCTATGCCGGCCACAAGATTGACGCCGTCGCCGGTATCGAAGCGCGTGGTTTCATCCTGGGCGGCGCCGTCGCGCATCAGTTATCGGTCGGTTTCGTCCCGGTGCGCAAGAAAGGCAAACTGCCCTGGGCGACGATCGGCATGGACTATGACTTGGAGTACGGCTCCGACCGGGTCGAGATCCATGAAGACGCGGTGACAGCCGGCCAACGTATCCTGATGGTTGATGATTTGCTGGCCACAGGCGGCACCATCTCAGCCGGTATCAAGTTGTTCCGCCAAGCCAGCGCGGAGATTGTCGGATGCGCCTTCGTCATCGAGCTGTCGGAGCTGGGCGGCGCCCAGCAGCTTGAGGCTCTAGGCGTACCGTTTCACGCTCTCGTAGAGTACTAGGAGACGCGGCATGGCCGGCGACATCACTGGTATTGATCACACCCTCATAAACGCCGACGATCTGGAGGCCGACCGGGAAACCTACATTCGTCTCGGTTTCAATCCGACGCCGCGCGGGCGCCATCCGCAATGGGGCACGGGCAACTATTGTTTCATGCTGGAGCGCGGCTATCTGGAACTGATCGGCGTCGTCGATCCCGATGAGTTCGCCGCCAACGCATCGCACCGCGGCAATCGCGATCGGGGCACGGGATTATCGGCGATCGCACTCGCAGCCGACGACGGCGCGGCCGCGGCCGCGCGGCTGATTGACGCTGGCATTGCCGCCGACGGGCCCAAGGACCTGTCGCGGTTAATCGAAGAAGCGGGCGAGGTGAGCGAACCGCGCTTCCAGATCGTCCACCTGCCGGACGCGGCAACACCGGGCATTCCCATGTTCCTGTGTCATCACCAGACGCCGGAGTTGGTGCGGCGGGAAGGCTGGACCCATCACCCGAACGGCGCGCAGTGCATCAAGAGCGTCGCGGTTCCTTGCGAAAACACGGCGCCGCTGATCGAAGCCTATTCGACGCTGTTGGGCGAAAACGCCGTCACGGCGACCGATGACATCGTCTCGTTGTGGCTGGGTGATCAGAGCATTCTCTTCGCCTCTCACGATGACCTGGACGAGCTCTACCCCGACCTTTTGCCGGAATCCGATGACATCCCGTGTCCGGCCGTGATCACGCTGGAGGTCGCCGATCTCGACGCGACGACCCAGGTGATGGCGTCGGCCAGTATCCCGCTGCTGCGCGAGCTACGTTCGATCATGGTCGCCGCGGAAGACGCCTGCGGCGTCGCCCTCGTGTTCACGGCCTAGAGCGGATCGCGATCTGCTCCAGATGACACCCTCAGACGTTGAACCGGAAGAGCAGGACGTCGCCGTCGCGCACCAGGTACTCGCGGCCTTCCTGGCGCATCTTGCCGGCCTGTTTGGCGGCCAGTTCGCCGTTCAGCGCGACGTAGTCGTCAAAGGCAATGGTCTCGGCGCAGATGAAGCCGCGCTCGAAGTCGGTGTGGATTTCACCGGCGGCCTCCGGCGCCTTGGCGCCGTCGCGCACGGTCCAGGCACGCGCTTCCTTCGGGCCGGCCGTGAAGAAGGTGATCAGGCCCAAGAGGCGATAGGCCGCGCGGATGACACGGTCCAGTCCGGCTTCCTCTAGACCCATCTCGGCCAGGAACATCGCGCGTTCCTCGGCGTCTTCGATCTCGGCCAGTTCGGCTTCGATCTTGGCCGAGACCACGACACTCTGTGCGCCTTCCCCCGCCGCGCGTTCGGCGACGGCGTGGGTGTGGCGGTTACCGTCGGCGGCGTCGCCCTCGTCGACATTGCAGACATAAAGTAGCGGTTTCGACGTCAGAAGCTGCAGCATGCGAAACCGCTTGGCCTCGTCATCGGCAATCTCGACCGAGCGCGCGGGCTTGCCGTCGCGCAAGGCATCGAGCGTGCGCTCGATGAGCACCAGGTCGAGCTTGGCTTCCTTGTCGCCGGTCTTCGCGCGCTTCTCGGTGCTTTGCTGGCGCTTCTCCAGGCTCTCCAGGTCGGCCAGCATCAATTCGGTCTCGATGGTCTCGATGTCGCGGATGGGGTCGACGGAGCCGTCGACGTGGGCGACTTCGCCTTCCTCAAAACAACGGACCAGGTGCAGGACCGCATCGACCTCGCGGATATTGGCCAGGAACTGGTTGCCCAGGCCTTCGCCCTGACTGGCGCCACGTACCAGGCCGGCGATATCGACGAACTCGATCTGGTTGGCGATCACCTTGGCCGGTTGGGCTATCCCGGCGATGGCTTCGAGACGGCTGTCGGGTACGGCGACGCGGCCGATGTTCGGATCGACGGTGCAGAACGGAAAGTTGCCGGTCTGCGCCGCGCCGGTCGCGGTCAGGGCATTGAAAAGGGTCGACTTACCGACATTGGGCAGACCCACGATGCCGCATCTAATTCCCATTGCTGTCCTCGTTCTTCGGGTCGGCCTTTTGCGCCGGTTTCTTCGGTTTTGGGGGTTGCGACAGGTGGGCGACCTGGGATTGAAACTTCTCGTCCTTGTGCTCCGCCAACAGCGGCGCTGCATCGGATATGGCGTCGAGCAGGCGATCCAGCCAGCCCTTGTCGGACGCGGAGAAACTGCTCAACACATGACCGATCACGCGCTCCTTGCTGCCGGGATGACCGACGCCGATGCGCACGCGCCGGTAATCCGGCCCGATGTGGGCGTGCACACTGCGGATACCGTTATGTCCAGCATGGCCGCCGCCCTGCTTGCAGCGCACCTTGCCCGGCGCCAGGTCGATCTCGTCATAAAGCACGACGACCTGGTCGGGGTCGATCTTGTAGAAACGCACGGCCTCGCCGACGGCGCGCCCGGATTCGTTCATGAATGTGACGGGCTTCAGCAGCAGCGCCTTGTGACCGTCCAGGCGACCTTCGGCGGTATCGGCCTGGAACCGGCGCCGCCAGGGTCCGAAGCCCCAATCCTCGGCGATCCGGTCGGCGGCCATGAAGCCGATATTGTGGCGGTCACGCGCGTGGCCGGGCCCCGGATTGCCGAGGCCTACAAGCAGCAACATGGCTCACCCGGTCTGGTGAAGGGGTCAGGAGTCCTCGGCGTCGCCGCCGGCATCCCCGCTGTCGCCCTCGCCCTCGGCATCGCCTTCGGCTGCACCTTCCTCGCCTTCCGGAATTTCGCCCTCTTCGCCTTCCTCGCCGGCTTCCTCTTCCTCGGTGATCACCGTCGGCGCGGCGATCGTGGCGATGGTGAAGTCGCGGTCGTCGATGGTCGGCACGACGTTGTCAGCCAGCTTGACCATGCTGATGTGGACGCTGTCACCAATGTCCAGGCCGGTCAGGTCGATCTCGAGTGACTCGGGAATGGCGTTGGCCGGACAGTTCACCTCGACCTCGTGGCGCACGACGTTCAGCACGCCGCCGCGAACCAGGCCTGGGCTTTCTTCTTCGTTCAAGAACACCACGGGCAGGTTCACCGTCACCGTGGCATCGGCCTTCACCGCCAGAAAATCGACATGCAGGATGGCGTCCGTCACCGGATGCACCTGCAGCTCGCGGGGCAGGACGTTGATCGTCTTGCCGTCGACTGCCAGTTCGTAAAGTGAGTTGTAGAAACCGGCCTTGCTGACCTCGCGGTTCATCAGGTCGCGGTCGAGCTGGATCATCACGTTGTCCTGCTCGCTGCCGTAGACAACGCCCGGGATCTTGCCGGCGCGGCGTGCGGCGCGCGACGCCCCCTTGCCCGGGGTGGTGCGCAGTTCGGCTTCAAGTGTGGCTTGATCAGCCATGATTAATCTCCTTCACAACCTCGGCCACAGTCAGTCGAAAAGGCTCGACACCGAGCTTTCGTCACTGATGCGGCGAATGGCCTCGGCCATCAGTTTGGCGACGGAGACCACGCGTATCTTCTCGGCGACCCGGACCGCCTCGGTCGGCTGGATCGAATCGGTGATGGTCAGGCTGTCCAGCACCGAGGCCTCGATCCGGCCGACGGCACCGCCTGACAGCACACCGTGAACGATGTGGGCGCTGACACTCGTCGCGCCCGAATCCTTCAGGGCCTGGGCGGCGTTACACAAGGTGCCGCCGGAATCGACGATATCGTCGACCAAAATACAGCGCCGACCCTCGACATCGCCAATAATGTGCATGACTTCCGAGACGCCGGCGCGTTCGCGGCGCTTATCGACGATTGCCAAGCCGCCGTCAAGCCGCTTGGCGATCTCGCGTGCCCGGAAAACGCCGCCCACATCCGGCGACACGATCATCAGATCGCCGCCGTTGAAGTTCTCCATGATGTCCTTTTCGAAATCCGGCGCGGCGTAGAGATTATCCAGCGGAATGTCGAAAAAACCCTGAATCTGGCCGGCGTGCAGGTCCATGGTCAGGACCCGGTTGGCGCCCGACATGGTGATCAGATTGGCCACCAATTTGGC